>CANRGI010000028.1 GCA_947630095.1 uncultured Bacilli bacterium | reverse complement strand
TCTTTTTCTTTACTTACATCATTTATTTTTTCTTTTATTTTGTGTTTATCTCTTTCAATTTGAATTTGATAATTTTTTAAAGTTTCATATAAAGAATTATTAATAAACTCTAAATTTAAAAAATCTTTACCCATTAATTTTTTTTCATAATTGAGCATACTTTTATACTTTTCATAACTTTCTTTTAGATTATTTAACTCATTTTCTATTTTTATATTTTCTTCTACTAATACTTTATAAATATCTACATTTTTATCTTTAGTACTACTATTATATAAATTTAATTTATCTTCTAAACTATATTTTTCTTCATTTAAACTATGTATTTGATTACTAATAACATTTAAATTTAATTTATACTCATTGTTTTCTTTTTCTAATTTATTAATTTCTTTTTCTTTTTTATCTATATTTAATTTTATTTCTAACCAGTTGTACATACTATACTCGTCTTGCAAATCTAAATATCTTTGATAAGTATTTTCTATATCCTCTAATGAAATCATTTTTTCTTCTTCAATCTTAATTCTCTCCTGTAATTCATTTACTTTTTTAAATGTTTCTAAAAGATTTTCCAAATTTATATTATCTTCTGGAAGTAAAAAAGTATTAACAAATTCATTAACATCTTTTAATGGTTTAAATGCTAACGCACGTGTTAAAAGTTCAAAATATTTATCTTTAGATAAACCAAGTACAGACTTTATCATTGCTTCTATATCATTTTTAGTTTGAAATACCTCTACTTCGCATTCATTATTTTTAAATTCTCTTATAGTTTTAATTTCGTCATTAATTATAAACAAATCGTCATTTATTACTTCATTAGTAATTTTAAAAAAGACTTTGTTAATATTATTAGTTATCTCTATTATTGTCCCGATTAAATCAGTTCTTTTAGAAACCTCATCATAAAATTCTAAACATATATATGAAGTCACATCTCCATCTCTTAAAAATTCTTTATCAACAGTACTTACTTTCCCACGAACATAACTTTCTAATGTTCTTTTACTATTTTCTGAGGCAGCCTTATTGAATTTAGGTTTTCCAGCAGTTAATACAAATTGTATTGCATCTAACAAAGTAGTTTTTCCTGCTCCATTTTCTCCACTAATTAAAGTATTATTGAAAATCTCTATAGTACTATTATTAAAAGTGTGCCAATTAATTAATTTAATCTTCACTAATTTCTTCATTTACCACTTCCTCCTTTTCTTTATAGCAATTTAATTTACTAACTAAAAGATTAATATCTTCTGCTTCAATGACATATTGTATAGTTGGATATATAGTAATTAAAAAGTCATCATTTCTAAAATCTTGTCCCTTATAATCAACTAAATTATATTTTTTAAATATTCTCATAGCTAATCTTAAATTATTAGTATTTAATTTTTCTGAATTAGTAATACCTATTTGCTCATATTTTTCTCTAATTTCTAATTGTCTTGCAACAATTTTACTTGATAATGAAATTTCTTTAAGTTTTTGATTATATAAAAGTCTTAAAATAAGTAGTAAAGCACTTTCTAATTTTCCTAAATTCAAAGTTCTACCATAATTTCTTTTAAGCACTACTACTTTGTTAGATTTATTATGTATTAATTCCATTTGAGATAATCTAAAATAAGATTTAAATAAATCAAAATTACTACTTATAAAATAATAATCTTTACTATTTTCTTCTTTAACTCCAGTAACAAAATTAACATTTATTAACTTATTTACGAGTAATGCAAAATAATTTATTTCATTTTCGCTGAGTTTATTATATTGTAACGCAAAATCTTCTACCATTATTTAACCTCCTTAATTATAAAATCAATCATTTCTATACCATTATATTTAACTTTTTTATCTTTCCATTCAATTTTATATTCATTTTCATTTTGATAGGCATATATTATAGTAAGAATTAAACAAACTAAATCATCACTACTTTTTATATTAAAATCATTTATAGTTAAACTATTTTTATTTTTTAACATTTGAATAACCATTTCCTTTATTGCATTTTTTGAAAATTTCATTGACCTCTTAAAATCTTCTAATAATTGATTTTCATTAATTTCTATTTTATTATTTATTAATTTACTTCTTATAACTTCTTTATTAATGTGTGGTACATAAAGTGAACTATCATTAATATTACTTACATTATTTATTTTAAATTTTATATCATCTTTTAATAAATTAAAATTTTTTAATATATTGAGTAAAGCACCCACTACATCAGTATCATTATTTAATATAATATTAATCTTTTCAATAGTGACATTTATATATTTAGAATTTTTAACATCTATTTCTGACATAATTTGTATAATGGTATTAAAAACACCTGATAAATAATTTAACATTTCATAACATTTATCACGAGCTTCTTCAATATTAATTTCATTTTTAGAAGCTATATCATTAATAATTATATTTATTTCATTATCATCATTCATAATATCATTTATTTTATTTTCAAAATCTAGTCTATATTTTTTTGGATTATTATATGTTTTCATAAAATAATAAGCTTTATCTATAATTTTTTCTTTATAATCTCCTAACAACTGAGTAAGTAATTCTTTAAGTAGTTCAACTTCATTTTTATTTTCAATTTTTATAACTTTATTAATATATTTTTTTATATTAGAATTTAAACTTCTTAACTTTTTTATTAATCTTTGTGAATTACTAACTAATTTTTGAAGAGTTACAAAAGCATTAACTGGATCAAAATTTTTAATAGTATTATATAATTCATAAACATCTCCACTAAATTCAAACGTATTATCTTGTGTATAATCAAACCATAAATTTAAAAAAGCAATAGTATAATCTTGAAAATTTACTAAAATATTTTGATTAACACCTATTTCCTCATCTATCCAACCTCTTGCTTTTAATTTTCTATAAACAGCAGTTGCTTTATCACGAGAAGTCCTGTATTCACTCGCATCTTCCCCAACATAAATATTATTATTAAAATATTCCTCAATATAATTGACAAATACTTCTTTATTAAAAGTAAAAGAATCTTCCTTTAAAGATTTATCATACAAAAGAGTAAGAATATCGTCATACATATTTTTAGACATTCCACTTAGTATACTAAAAAAATCACTTGAAACACTCTCAAATATCTTACCCATTTTTCCCTCACAATTAATTTTGTAACTTATTTTATATCCAAATCATTTGTTTGTCAATATAAATTTTACCCATACTATCAAAAACTAAAATTTTTATACTCAATTTACATTGACATTTATAAAAGGTTATACTATAATACAAATTAGCAGTCAGATATTGTGAGTGCTAAAAAGGAGAGATGAATATGAAAGAATTTAAAGCAGAGTCTAAAAGACTTATGGAACTAATGATAAACTCTATTTACACAAATAAGGAGATTTTCTTACGTGAAATTATTTCTAACGCATCAGATGCCATTGATAAATTACATTATAAATCTTTAACTGATAAAAGTATTAAAGTAAATAAAGAAGATTTTGCTATCAATATTAAAATAAACAAAGAAGATAGAACTTTAACAATTAGTGATAATGGTATTGGTATGAGCAAAGACGAATTAGAAACTAATTTGGGTACTATTGCTAAAAGTGGTTCTTATGATTTCAAAGAAAATAACGAAAAGAAAGAAAATATTGATATTATTGGACAATTTGGTGTAGGTTTTTATTCAGCATTTATGGTTGCATCTAAAGTTGAAGTAATCTCTAAATCTTTTGATAGTGAAGACGCTAATTCGTGGAATTCTACTGGAATTGAAGGTTATACTATAAAGAAATGTAAGAAAGACGATTATGGAACTGATATTATTTTAACTATTAAAGACGAAGAAGATTATAATTGCTATTTAGAAGATAGTACTATTAGAAATTTAATTAAGAAATATTCTGATTACATTACATATCCTATTAAGATGGAAACTAAAACTGATAATGAAGTTAAATTAGAAACTATCAATAGTTTAGTACCTTTATGGAAAAGAAATAAGAAAGATATAACTTTAGAAGAATACAATACATTTTATTCAGATAAATTTTTTGATTATGAAAAACCTTTAAGTCATATACATACTAAAGCAGAAGGAACACTAGAATATAATTCATTAATATATATACCTTCTCGCGCAAGTTATGATTACTATTCTAAAAGTTATGAAAAAGGTTTACAACTATACTCAAATGGTGTTCTAGTAATGGAAAAATGTGCTGATTTGTTACCTGATTATTTTAGTTTTGTAAAAGGTGTCGTTGATTCTCCAGATTTATCACTTAATATTTCTAGGGAAATGTTACAACAAAACAAGGTGTTAATAACTATTGCTAATAATATAGAAAAGCATATAAAAAATGAATTAATAAGTATGCAAAAAGATAGAAGAGAAGATTATTTAAAATTCTGGGAGGCTTTCGGTTTACAAATAAAAGCAGGAATATACAATAGTTATGGAATAGACAAAGATAAACTTCAAGATTTACTAATGTTTTATTCTTCAAAAGAAAGTAAGTTAGTCTCTTTAAAAGAATACATTGAAAATAATAAAGACGAAAAAGATATTTATTATGCTTGTGGAGAAGCAGTTGAACAAATCAAATTATTACCTCAAGTTGATGCTTTAATAAGTAAAGGTAAAGATGTACTATTATGCACTACTTACATAGACGAATTTGTATTAAAAGTTATAGGAAAATACGAAGAAAAAGAATTTAAAAATGTATGCTCTGATAATGTAGATACTGACTCTTTAGAAGAAAAAGAAGAACTTAATAATTTAAATAACAATGAAAAAGATTTATTAAGTTTAATGAAAGACGAAATAGGAATTGAGGAAGTTAAATTTACTAGTAGATTAAAAAAACATCCAGTATGCTTATCAACCGCAGGTGATATTTCAATAGAAATGGAAAAAACTTTAAATGCAATGCCAAATAATGAAGAAATAAATGCCCAAAAGATATTGGAAATCAATTACAAACACCCTATTGTGAAAACACTTCAAGAATTATATAAAACTGACAAAGAGAAATTAAAGAAATATAGTAAAATATTATATGCTCAAGCGAGATTAATTGAAGGTTTATCATTAGATAACCCTACTGAAGTAACTGACCTTATTTGTGATATGCTTGTATAATTTATTAAAACGAGTATTTTATGACTCGTTTTTTTTTTACCATTTATCGCTGAAAAAAAATGCCACTAGTGGCAAAAGTTTTCAATGAATATTGTTTTTTATTTAAAATGTGTTAAAATTAAGATAGATAATAATTAAAAATTAAAGGAGATTAATATGAACGAAATTAAAAGAGATACATATCTAAATAAAATGATAAATAGAAAAGGCAATGGTTTAATTAAAATTTTAACAGGAATACGTAGATGTGGTAAATCATATTTATTAGACCCTATATTTAAAAATCATTTACTTGAAAGTGGTGTAAAAGAAGACCACATTATAAAATTAGAATTAGATAAAGAAGAAAACCAACAATATTTAGAAGCCAAAGAATTAAGCAAATATATCAAATCAAAAATAAAAGATAATGATATGTATTACATATTACTAGACGAAATTCAATTAGTCAAAGGTTTTGAATTTGTTTTAAATGGTTTTTTATATGAAAAAAACTTAGATGTATATGTAACTGGAAGTAATTCAAAGTTTTTATCAGCAGACATTATAACTGAATTTAGAGGAAGAGGAGATGTAATAAAAGTTTTTCCATTATCTTTTTCTGAATTTGTAAGTGCTTATGATGGTGATAAATATGATGCTTGGAATGAATATGTATTATATGGAGGATTACCTTTAATATTATCTAAAAGAGATGACGAAGAAAAATCTCAATATTTAAAAGATTTATTCGAGCAAACTTATATAAAAGATATAATTGAAAGAAATAATATACAAAGAGTTGATATTGTAGATTCAATTATTAATATGTTAGCCTCTTCAGTAGGTTCATTAACAAATCCTAAAAAAATATATAATACTTTTATAAGTAATGGCGAAAAAAAACTATCATATAACACAATTAGCACATATATAAAAAATATTGAAGATTCATTTATTGTTAATAAGTCTAATAGATATGATGTAAAAGGAAAGAAATATATTCAAACCTTACAAAAATATTATTTTTCTGATATTGGCTTAAGAAATGCTAGATTAAATTTTAGACAACAAGAAGAAAATCATTTAATGGAAAATATAATATATAACGAACTAATTGTAAGAGGATATAATGTTGATGTAGGCGTCGTAGATATAAGAGATGGAAATAAAAATAGAAAACAATTAGAAGTAGATTTTGTATGTAATTTAGGAGATAAAAGATATTATATACAATGTTCACTAAATTTAGATACTAGAGAAAAAACTATTCAAGAAGAAAGACCTCTTATGAATATCAATGATAATTTTAAAAAAATCATAGTTGTAAAAAATAATATGAAACATTGGTATACTGAAGAAGGAATATTGATTATAGGAATTTATGAATTTTTATTAGATAAAAATAGTTTAAATTTATAAAATAGAAAGAAATAAAAAAAGACAGAATTAAAAAATATAAAAAAAGAAATAAATTAATATTAAAATTGCAAAAAACAAAATATCATTGTCAGAATAGGAAAAAATATATAAGAACACTATGCTGATGTTGATAAAATTTTGAAGTTAAAGAAATTAAAAACACTTTCCTTAAAAACTATTCTTCTTACTTTTTTAATACTAAATACATAATAAAACTATTAGAAGAACATAAAACTCACAAAAAAGATAATTATAAAAAAATTTGGATAATTTATACTTTCTTAAAGTGGTATGAAATATATTTTATAAACAACTAATACATCTTTATTTTATCCCCTTTATGATGGTACCATAGTAAATGATCTAACCCATTTCTACTTATAACTTCATTATTTTCTTTTAATTTATCTCTTATCTCGTCTATTAATTTTATATATTCTATATAATTTTTATCATAAACTTTTTCTTTAACACTTTTATTTAAATATCTTTCTATATACATCGGTAAAGAAGACTTAATAACCCTGTCATAAATAGAAAAGTTATCTTTTTCTTCCCCATCAACAACATACATACAAGCATAATGACAAAGCTTAGTTGCAAATGAATAATAAACATTTCCTTCATTTCCACTAGCATTAGTTATTAAATCTATTAATTTATAATTATTTTCTTTAGGTCTATACAAGTATTCTTTTAACTCACTTTTCCCTAAACTACAAATTACTTTTCTTAACTCACTACCCCAGTATGCACTTGAACCTATATACTTAATATCGTCTTCACTTTTTAAATTATCTTTATTTTTTCCTTTCTTATATAATATACCTAAACTAGAATTAAAAGTATTCCTATATTCAGAATCACTTATGATCATTGCTTCTACCCTAGCGACATTATCTTGATTTAATTTAACTAAAGTATTTCCATCTACTATTTCAGTATCTAATACATATTTTCTAGCACTTTCTAATTCTCTATCTATTAAATTCACAATATCACTTCCTATAATTCATTATACTAAATAAATAAACTATTACAAGAAAAAATATATGTTATAATAGTATATGCAACTCAAAATTAACAAAAAACAACTTATAATTGGTTAAATGCAACTGGGTTTTATTATATATTTAATGCGAGGTGGAAGAAATGAAATTTAGTGAAAAATTACAAAAATTAAGAAAGGATAATAATTATAATCAAGAACAATTAGCAGAGATGCTTGATGTATCTAGGCAGTCTGTTTCTAAATGGGAAAGTGGACAAACATATCCTGAAATGGATAAACTACTTACTATGTGTAAAATATTTAATGTTACTTTAGACGATTTAACTAATGACGACATTGATTTTAAAGATGTTAAAATTAAAAATACTAATATGCTCACTAACTTAATAGACGACATCATGGAATTAATTTCTAAAAGTACAAATATGTTTAAATCTATGAATAAAAAAGAAAAAGAAAAATGTATAGGTTCTTTATTAATATTAATTATTATTTTATTATTATTTAGAATACCTTTTAGTTATATAATATATCTTGTTAATAACTTATTTATATATGCCCCTAGAGGTTTTTATTACATTAGTTTCTTTACTAGATTAATAATAAATATTGTTTATACTATATTATTTGTTTTCATATTTTTATATGTTTATAAAAGTTACTTTTTAGATAAATACAACTTAACTAATAAAAGTGATAATTTAAATACTTTAGATAATAAAATAGATAACATTATAGAAGATAAAAAAGAAATTAAAGAAAATATCATAATTAAAGAAAAAAGAAATACATTACTAATAATACTTGGTAAAATAGTATCTTTTTGTACTAAAGGTACATTACTATTACTTAGCATACCTTTTATAATTGCATTAACTATCTTGTTTTTAATTATCACTACTATAATAATTCTATTTATTAAATACAAAATAACTTACATTGGTATTATTATATGCTCGATCGCGGGAATTAATTTAACTATACTTATATTAAAAATGATATTTGCTTTTATATTTAGTAAAAGATTAAGTTTTAAAGTATTATTTACTATGTTTATAACTTCACTCGCCCTAGCGGGAATAGGTACAGGTATTACTTTAATGGAAGTGACTAATACAGAATTTATTTATGAATTACCTAAAGATAACCAATATAAACTAAATAGTTTTATAGAAGAATATAAATTTGAAGATAACATGGTAATAGAACACGAAGATGTGAATTATATAATAGATAACAATATTGGAGATAATATTAAATTTGAATTATCTTATTATGATTACTTTGTAGAAACTAAAATAAATAAAAATAAAGGTACAATAGATGGTAAAGAATATACTTATTTGATTTTTGATTATTATAGTAAATATAGAAGTAGTTTATTCAAAATTTTATTTAAAAATTTAAAGAATAAAAATATATATAATTATGGAGAGTATTATGAAGTTTTAATAAATGTTTATGTATCTGAAGAAAATTATAATAAATTAATGGAAAATAAAAAAACTATAGATAATTATTATGAATTAGATGCAAGTGAAAATGAAAGATTATATGATGAAATTAATGATTTAATAAGTAAAAACATAGAGTTAGAATATGATAAAAATGTTTTAGAAGGTAAGATAGAAGATTTAGAAAATAAAATAGAAGAATATAAAAATAATATAAATTTATTAGATTAAAGTTAGCGATATGCTTTCTTTTTTGTTATAATTAATATGAGGGATAATATTATGGATAATAAAATTAAAGAACTTATACGAATTATAGATACTTCAAATAATATAGTATTTTTTGGAGGTGCTGGAGTTTCTACTTTAAGTGGTATAAAAGATTTTAGAGGTAAAAATGGACTATATAAAGAAAAAAGTGATTATAGTCCTGAATATTTATTAAGTAGTAAATATTTTTATGAAAATACTCAATTATTTTATGAATACTATAAAAAGAATATGAATACCCTAGATAAAAAACCTAACATAGTGCATACCTATTTGACTAAATTAGAAAAAGAAAATAAATTAAAGGCAATTATAACTCAAAATATAGATGGCCTACATCAAGAGGCAGGAAGTAAAAATGTATTAGAATTACACGGTTCAATTAAAAGAAATTACTGTACTAAATGTAATAAATTCTATAGTGCAGATTATGTATTTAATGGAGTAGGTATTCCTTACTGTGAATGCAAAGGCATTATTAAACCAGATGTAGTTTTATATGGAGAAGCACTTCCTAACGCTTTTGACGAAGCAATAAATTATATAACTAATGCTGATACCCTAATCGTGGCAGGTACATCATTAACTGTTGAACCCGCGAGTAGTTTAGTTAGAATATTTTCTGGCAAAAATTTAGTAATTATTAATAACGACCCTACTGCATACGATAATCTTGCCACTTTATTAATACATGACGATTTAAAAAATGTATTTGAAAATTTAAAATAATTTGCCTAAAATATTGACTATTCTTACATTTTATGAGAAAATTAGATAGTAATTAGTTCATTAATTCTACTAATTGCATATAATAAAATGTATGGACCTATAGCCAAGTGGTAAGGCACGGGACTGCAACTCCCTGATCGTTGGTTCAAATCCGACTAGGTCCTCCAATATAATAAAAAACTCGGAATATTCTTCGAGTACATATAAAAACTACTCTTAAAATAAAATTGAGAGTAGTTTTATTTTGCTAATTTAGAAAACACACTTACTTATTTTTTTACTAATACACGAGATTTATCAACTGTTTTTGATAAATATAATTGAGTAATTAATTCATTCATAGCACTTGTTTCTTTTAGATTGAATTGTGAAATATTATTTCGTGATTCTTCTTCTGATAAATTAATAACTGATTTTAAATTTCCACTACCTTGAACCATAGATAATAAACCCAAAGCATAAGCAAGTTGGAAAGCATCACCCAAATCTATATAATTGTTCTCTTCTATGCTTTCTTTTTTACAAATATCTTCAAATAAAAAATTAAAATCTGGATTATCATAAAAATCATATAAATCTTTTTGTAATTGTTGATTTTCAAAAATTGGAGTTTTCCCTTGCAAAACAATAGTTGAAGACAACAAATTCAAAAAAGCAAAAGCTGTAATATTCTTTTTAACACTTTCTTTTAACATAAAAACCTCTATGTACTACTTAATTATATCATAAATTCTGGTATTTTTCTTTATTTCTAAATATTAAAGTCAATATTTTTTCCTTTTTCACAATGATTATAAAATTCTGGTACTGAAATATGATACTTTGGTTTCTTATATTCATATAATACCAAATTTTCATTTTTATACATATTGTTTAGTTCATATCTAATAAATTTATTTCTAATATCTAATAATAAATCTTTTTCAGTATTATATTCATGAATTCCTCTAAATCTTTCCCATGAATGTTCAAACCAATAATATTTATCATTTTTTTCATAAGTTAGAAATGTATGAGTTGGACATTTATCGCCATCATAATGCACTATAAAATAAGTTTTTATATTCCAAATATTTCCTTTAAAATAATACCTTTCAAGTTCTACTTGATCCCAACATACTCCAATTTTATTTTTTATAACTTCATTTGGTGTTTGTAATATATAATTATCAGAAAATAATTCATAATCAAGACTATGTTTAACACCATCTTTATCTAACCAACCATATTCTCTATTATTCATTAAATCCATAATCTCAAATTCATTATAATAATTC
>CANRGI010000027.1 GCA_947630095.1 uncultured Bacilli bacterium | reverse complement strand
AGAAACCATTGTTTTTATCTACTACAATTAACTTTGTAACTTTAGCATCTGCATTGAAAGCAACGTAATAATCTAAATTATCATAACTTAAATTGGTAGAAAGTTTAGTACCATTACTTCCAGAACAATAAGGTCCAGCAGTACCACTTACTATATCGTTCATATATGAGTTTTGTGCTGTTCTATATACACTTTGTATTTGTTGTTTAAAACCATCTGCCCTTGCTTTAGTAAACATACCTAGAATATTTGGTGTAACTAAAAATAGTAATATCGCTAATATAGCAATAACTGCCAATAATTCAATTAAAGTAAAACCTTTCTTATTTAAAACTTTCATTTTTAACTCTCTCCTTTGTATCCTACATTAATTAAATTATAGCAAAAATTTACTATATAAGTCAATTGTTATCACGAATAATATTTAACCTTTTTAATAATTATTCTTTAGTAACATTCATAAATGCACTTATTAAATCTATTCCAGTACCTACTTTATCTACTTTATCTCTAAATCTTAACCCATATTTTTCTTTCATTTCATTTATCATATTTTCTAAAGGTTCACCTCTATTTAATCTTTTATACCAACTAGAATTTTCTCTTAAATACTTTATATTGTTTACATCACTATATAATTTTTCTCTAACTTCATATCTCATATTAATCGTCAAAAAACCTTTCTATTTCATTATTTTTTCTTTTTATAGTTCTCTTTTCTTCTTTTTTCTCACTCCTTAAAGTAACTATTTCTTCTAAAAAACCTAATGCTTTTTGAAGTGAACCTATATTTTCTTCTAATTTATCCATATCTATATTTTTAAGATTATTAAGTATTGACTTTACACCCTCGCCTATATTTTTATCTTCTTTATTATTATCTTTAAAGTATTCTCTCCATACACTTTCGTCACTTCCATATATATCATAAGTTTCAAATAATTGTTGCCAAGTTGCTTTACCACTAGTAACAAGTTTACTTATATTTTTATTTCTAGCCGCGAATGCTTTAAATTCTTCCTTTTTATTCATACTTCCACCTTATTATATATTATGCAATTATTTATCTTTGTAATCATTTTTATTAATAAAGTCTTTTATTTCTTTTAAACCTTCTTTTACTACTAAATTAATTTCTTTTATATTCTCAGTATTTTTTATTACTATATCATATTTATTTATATTCTTTTCTAATTCTTTATTAGTTAATTTAATATCTCTTTTTAAATAATCTTTATTTTCTTTAATATATAATTTAACAAATTTATCAAATACTTCTTCACTTTCCGTAACGCCTATTAATAGTTTATATAAATTATCTTCTTTTATAACTATATAATTTTCATAATCTTTACTTACATTAACTACATTATCATAGTTTTCATAAGCACCCACTTGGAGTAAATAAACTTTAGTATAATTATCTTCTTTTTTATTATATTTAGAATATATAAAGTAATAAAAACATACTGAAATTATAAAACAAACACCAAATATACGAAGTTTCATAGTATCACCAAAATAATTATAAGATATTAAATATTAAAAAAATGTCAAAAAAAAGACCAATATATGGTCAATTACTTATCTGCTTCAGTTTTATTAGAACCTTTAACTACTTCTTTTCCTTTGTAGTAACCACATTTAGTACAAGCACGATGTGGCATTATTGGATTTCCACAGTTAGGACACTCTACTACAGTTGGTGCATCTTTTTTTAAATGTGTTCTACGTTGTCTTTTAGCAGTTTTACTAGTACGTCTAAATGGTACAGCAAACATCTGTAAATCTAATTTCATCTTTTTCCCTCCATATCTAACATATCACCTAATTCACTAAAAGGTAAATTAGATGCTTCTTCAAAATCATCTTTTAAGCTCCAACCATTGCCTTCATTTAAAAAAGAAGCGTTTTCACAAATAACTCTAAGCGGAACTTCTAGTACAATATTTTCCCACACAATTGAGAAAATATCAAGAGAATTTTGTAAAATTACTTGATTTTCTCCTTCTTCTGCTATTTTTCCTATATTTTTATCTAATATTATATGTATAGGATAATTAACATCTTCTAAACTTCTAGCACACGGTAAAACCATATTGCCTGTTATCACTAGTACTAAGTGATAAACTTCACTATCAATTCTCTCAATAGTGCCTTTAGCTCTGATATTTTCTAACCTCTTAATATCAGTATGCTTTAAATCTTCTTCACTAAATTTTAAAACTTCGTCTATTTCTAAAATCTTTGAAGTTTCATTATTTAACTTACTTATATCAAACATAGCAAACCTCCTAAATATATTATAATATATTTTTTTGTAATTTCATAGTCTTTTATGGTAAAATTGATTTAGAAAGGAGAGCATACTTATGAATATAATAGGAATAATTGTAGAATATAACCCTCTTCATAATGGACATATATATCAAATAAATAAAATTAAAGAAATGTATAAAAATTCAATTATAGTAGTAGCAATGAGTACTAACTTTACTGAAAGAGGAGAAATAAGTGTATTAAATAAATGGGATAAAGCACGTCTTGCTATTCAAAATAATGTCGATATAGTATTAGAAATACCTACTAAATATTCTATACAGTCTTCTGATACATTTAGTTATGCAGCGCTTAAAATGTTAAATGAGTTTAAAATAGATACTTTGGTATTTGGTAGTGAAAGTAATGATATAGAGTTACTTAGGAAATGTGCGAGTATTCAAATAAATAATAGTGAATTTGACTCTCTAGTTAAAAATTATTTAGATAAAGGAGAAAACTACCCTACTAGTTTAAATAAAGCAATTAAAGAGTTATTAAATGTAGAAATAAATAAACCCAATGACTTATTAGGAGTATCATATATAAAAGAAATAATTAAAAATAACTATAATATTAACCCTATATGTATAAAAAGAACTAATGATTATTTAGATAAAAATTCTAATAGTGATATAATAAGTGCGATTAATATAAGAAATCGTTTTGAAAATAATGAAAATATAGATAAATATGTACCAAAAGATGTAAGTAAGTATTTAAAAAAAATAAACTATAATTTACTATATAATATATTAAAATATAAAATAATATGTGAAAAAGATAACTTAAAAATATATCATTTAGTTACTGAGGGAATAGAAAGTAGAATATATAAAAGTGCTTTAAAATCTAATAATTATAATGAATTAATAGAAAATATAAAGACTAAAAGATTAACTTATAATAAAGTAAATAGAATACTTATGTCCATATTATTAGGACTTAGAAAAGAAGATAATACTCCACTTGATTATATAAGATTACTTGCATTAAGTAAGAAAGGAAAAATGTACTATAAAGAGATTAAAAAAAATATTAATTTAAAAGTTATTACTAAAATAGAAAATATTCCTTCTTTATCTTTTGAAATAAAATCTAGTTATATTTATTCTATTATAACAGAAGATAATTCTTTATTTGATAAAGATATAAAAAATCACGTCATAATGTAAACGTGATTTATTTTTTTAAACTTTTACCCTTCTCTTTAAACATATAATAGTCGTCGTCTGTAATTTTAATAGTATATTTATTTGTAAATTTAGTTAATACATTATGTATTTCAAGTGGAGTTAATTTACTATGAAGATAAACTTCACTATTAATTAGTAAACAAGCCTCTTTAAAAGTTATGAAGGCCAAAGGTGTGGTATTACCTTTTAAGAAAGGATATTCTTTTTGAAAACTAGAATCAAAAGTAACAGTTCTATTTCCACCTACACTTATATATTTATAACCATTTAGATTAGCAAATTTATATTCTAATTCTTCACTTTCTACAAATACATCTATACTAGTTTCTTCTGCATCAGTATCAAAACCTATTACTAATAGTTTATTAGGTGGATATGTAGGTATGTTTTTATTTTTTTCATTTTCTTTAATAAATTCATTTTTCTTATTTATTAATTCTTCTATATCTGTAGATAAATTTATTTTTTTACTTAATTCTTCTAATTCTCTCTTTTGATTATTTAACTTTATTTCACTTTCTTTAGTACTTCTTATTAATTCCATTTTTCTATTATATAAATTAGATAAATCTTCTAATATACCTAAAGTTATCCTTTCTTCTTTTTCTTTAAGCATTAAATCTTCTATATTTTTTTCAAGTTCTTTTTTCTTATCTAATAAACTACCTATATCACTTAAAGTTTCATATCTTGAATTAAGAACATCTATATCTATCATTAAATTATTTTTAGTTTCTTCTAAATTTATTATCTCATTATGTAACTCTTCTATATATTCATTCATTCTTTGAATAGTAATAGAATTACTTTTCTTTTGTTTAAAACTTTCAAACATAATTTACCACCTATGGGTTAATATTATAATACTTTGGAAATATTTTTACAAGGCTTTATACTAAATGATTTTCTTTTAAATAATCTATAACTTTGTTCCATACGTCACTAAATAAAGGCTTTTTTATTACACCTTCTAATTTTAAATAACCCTGCTCGATTACATCTTTATTTTCTAATAAAGTATGGAAATTATCTAGTTTTTTATTATCAAACTTTAATATTTCTTTTACTTTCTCTATATTGATATTAGTATTGTTTAAAATTAGATAAACATCTAATAAATCTTTTATTCTTCTAAAAATGAACTGACTTGATAATACAAATAGTTTATCAGCAAATATTTTTTCCAAAGAAGAATATTTAACATTAACATCATTTATTGTTAATTCAATATAAAAAGGGTTTTCCTTTATATCTAAATCTATTTTAGTAATTAGTTTACCATTTTTATCTAATATTTTATAACCAAGAGATTTATTTTTATCTGGATAACGAAACAAAACTAATTTATAAGAAGAATTAATATTACTTATTGCTTTTTCTATAACGTTTGTAATTAGATTATAATCATTTTTCCCAACCCAATTTCCATCAATATCAATTGTTTTTCTTACGATATTATTTTTTGGTTCTAAAGTATTTAAAATATCTTTTAAGGCTAGTCCGCCTTTAAAAATAATAGGAACATTTTCTTTGGATATTTCATACACGACTTCATAAAGAAAATACTCCAATTCTTCACTATTATCCATAAAATAACTTGCCTTCTTTCTTAAAATGCTTTGCTTTGATAGAAAGATTTTTAGGAATACGTAACCCCCTATAAGAATTATCATTTTCACAATAATAGTTAGCAAAAGTTTCATATAATATTTGGTCGTCGGTAGTGTTTCTTTCTAACATTTCATTTATAGCAATACATATTGGAGTTACTTTTATACCATCATAATTAATAAAAGGAATATTTTTTAAATTTTTAACTAAAAAACACTTTAAATAAGGCTTATTTAATTCAGTTTCACTATAAACTTTTATATGTGACCTATAACCTCCATTAGAATACCCTAATAAGTCAGCAGCACTTTCTAAACATACTACACAATTTAAATCTTTTAATAAAATACTATAAACATCATAATAAGTCATTAGTGATGCTTTTCTATCTATTTCTTTTGCATATTCAAAAATACTCTTATTCTCTTTCATATATACCATTTCCTTACTAATAATTATACTATAAAATATACTTTTTTTCAAACTTTTATACAGGCTTTATATTTACAGTAACATATCTTATAAATAACTCACTTTTCTTTAAATCATTTTTTATTTTCTTTTCTACTTCATAAACACTAGATAAAGGCATACTGCCTTTCATTACTATATCAACTGTTACACTATAGTATGAACCATATTTCAAAAGAGTAATTCTTCTAATTTTAACTATATCTTTATTTTTATTTACTATATCTTTAATAGCGTTAATTTTAGAGTCTTCAGTATCTACTTCTCCTAGTATACTACTTACGTTTTTAAGTAAAAGAGTAATACCTATTTTTATAGTAAGTACACTCATTACTAAACTACCTATTATATCAGCATATAAAAATATTTTATTTTCACTACCTAATAGAGAAATTAATATAAATATAAGTGCTAAAAATGAATTGTATACATCATATTTACTTTCCATACCATTAGTTATAAGTATATTACTATTTAAACTTTTACCTTTTCTAAGCATATAACTACTTAATATATATTTAACTACTATACCTATTATAATAGTTATTAAAGCATATATATTAGTAACTCTTAATTCCCCTTTAAATGTATTTATGATTATTCCTATACCTAAACTTATAATAAAGAAACTAATTAATATACTAGTTAAATATTCTATTTTACCGTGCCCAAATGGGTGTTCATTATCTGGTTTTTTATTAGATAATTTACTACCTATTAAACCTATTACATCAGTAGACATATCACTTAAACAATGGACTGCATCTGCCATTAAAGTTTTTGAGTGAGAAAAAAGAGAACCTAATAATTTAATAATAGTTAATATTAAATTTACTAGGAAACTTTTAATCATTACTTTACTAGTCAAACTTTTTCACCTACTTTACATCATACCAATTATCCCCTACATCAACTTGAACTTTAACTGGTACTAATAATTTATATGTATTCTCCATAATATTTGTTACTAGTTCTTTCATTTCTTCTATTTCGTCTTTAGGAACAGAAAATACTAATTCGTCGTGTACTTGAATTATTAGTTTACTTTTAAGTCCTTTTTTAGTTATACAATTATCTACTTCTATCATTGCTTTTTTAATTATATCTGCACTAGAGCCTTGTATTGGGGTATTAAGTGCCATTCTTTCTCCTGACTTTCTAATAATATAATTTGTATTTTTAATCTCGTCTATAGTTCTCTTTCTATTCATTATAGTTCTAACATAGCCTTTTTCTTTTGTTTGACTAACTATATCTTGCATATATTTTCTAACACCAGGATACATATCTAGGTATTTATCTATAAATTTCTTTGCTTCTGTAGGTTTAATATCTAAATTCTCTCCAAGTCCAAAACCACTTATACCATAGACTATTCCAAATATTACTGCTTTTGCAGTTCTTCTCATGTTCTTAGTAACATCTATAGTAGGTACATCAAATATATCACTTGCTACTTTAGTATGTATATCTTCACTATGTTTAAAAGCATTTATTAAGGCATCACATTTTGAAATATGAGCGAGTATTCTAAGTTCTATTTGACTATAATCACTAGTCATAATAACACATCCGTCTTCTGGTACAAATGCCTTTCTTATCTTTTTACCTTCGTCAGTTCTAACAGGAATATTTTGTAAATTAGGTTCTGCAGAAGAAAGTCTACCTGTTCTTGCTATTGTTTGATTAAACATAGTATGTATTTTACCATCGTCCATTATGTATTTATATAGTGAGTCCATATAAGTGTTAAGTAATTTATTTAAATTTCTATGTTTTAAAATTAGAGGTATAATTGGGTGATAATCTATATATTTAACTAAAGTATCGTGGTCTGTTTTATAACCATTTCTACCCTTTTTCTTACCGTGGGGTAAGTTTAAATGTTCAAATAAAACCTCTCCTAGTTGTTTAGGACTACCTATATTAAATTCTATACCTGCTTCTTCATAAATAGCGTCACTTAATATATCTAATTTAGCAGTTAATTCTGCTTTCATTTCTAGCAATACATCTTTGCTTACTCTTATACCTGTCATTTCCATTTTAGCAAGTACATTTACTAAAGGCATTTCTATATTTTGAAATAAGTCTAACATTTCTTCTTTTTCTAATTCTTTTAAATAACTTTCTCTAGTTTCATATATAAATATACTTTTAAGCGCTAAAGAATTTTGAAATTCATTTAAATTTACTACATTATTATCACTAACTAATTTATTATAAAATGGAATATTATATCCTTTAGTATTAGATAAATACGCTATATCGTCTTTAACATTATAATTAAGTAAATATGCTCCTATCATAGTGTCATATCCTACTTTACTTACATCTATTCCAACTTTATTAAGTACTACTATAGATTTCTTTAAATCGTAAGTATAACTAGCATACTTAAATATATCTTTATTAAGTAATAAGGCATCATTATCTAAATAATAAACTTTTTTTCCATCATAAATACTAACACCTAATATCTTCGCGTGGTGATAATTTTCTTCACTAGTTTCAATATAAAAAGAGAAATTACTATCTATATTTATTTTATCTTTAACTATTTCTAATTTAAAATCTTTTTTAGTATTATCTACTATTTCTATTTTTTTTATAAAAGAATAAAATTCTAATTCTTCATATATGTTAATTAATTTTTGATTATCTTTAGTACCGATTTTTATATCTTCAAAACACATATTTAAAGGTACATCTTTATATATTGTCGCTAATTTCTTTGAAAAGAAAGCATTTTCTTTATCACTTATTAGTTTTTCTTTTACTTTACCCTTAACTGTATCTATATTATTATATATTTCTTCTACTGAACCATATTCTTTTAGTAAAGATAAGGCGGTTTTCTCTCCTATTCCTTTAACTCCTGGAATATTATCACTAGCATCTCCTTCTAATGCTTTTAAATCTATTATCTTTATAGGTTCTATGCCATAAAGTTCTTTAAAAGTTACATTGTTCATTAGTATATAATCTTTTTGTTTTAAAAGTTTAACATTAACATCATTACTAATTAACTGTAATAAGTCTTTATCACTACTTATTATAGTAGCATCATATAAATCGTCTTTATCTGCCATTTTAGCAAATGTACCAATTATATCGTCCGCTTCATAATCGTCTATTGATATTGCTTTTATACCAAGTGCATCTAATATTTCATAACATTTAGGTATTTGCATAAGTAAATCTTTTGGAGTTTCTATTCTTCCACCTTTATAGTTATCATATTCTCTATGTCTAAAACTCTTACCTTTATCAAATGCTACCATAACATATTCAGGGTTTTCCTCAGTTAAAATTTTATTAATCATATTTACAAAACCAAATAAGGCATTAGTAGGAAAACCTTTAGAATTTTTCATTAAATTACCATTATATGCAGTAGCGTAATAACTCCTAAAAATTAAATTGTTTCCATCAATTAATACTGCTCTTTTCATAGTACCTCCTTTATTTAAGTATAGCACAGGAATTTTTAAAAATATAGTTTAATTTTTATTTTAAAAAGAAAAAAGTTCCATTTTAAGAAACTTTTATAAGTCATATTATATGTGACTTTAAGTAATTTAAGTAACTTTTTTATATTTATAAATTAAATTATTAATTTACTAATTATTTGTAAAGTTCTTTAGTTTTAACACTTCTAACTAATTTATGTAAATCTGTATTTATATAGTTTTCTGTATCTTCTGTTATAGTTAAACTATTTAAATATTCTCTCATTTTTTCTTTTCTATTATTATGTTTTTCCATAATAGTATCTATTTGTTTATAGTTAATAATACCCTCTTTAATATTATTAAGTTTATAAATAGCCCATTCGTCAGTTACATTAGCAAAGTCAGTTTCATTTAATACTTTTTTAATAATTTCTATTTGACTATTATCTAACTTACCTAATCTTACTAACCTTTCTACTAAGTCTAAACGATTATATGCTTGATTAAAGCCATCATAAAAGTTAGATTTTTTATTATCTATTTCATTTATTGAAGTTAATAATACTTCTAGTACTGGTTTTTGATAATTATAGTTAGTAGTATTTCTATTTAAATCAACTACATAGTTATCTAATATAAATCTACTTAAATGGTATGCAGACCAGTTTTTATTCCATAAAGCCAAGTTTTCATATAATTTATCATTTATAAAACTACTTTTAGAATAATTATATATTTTATCACTATAAGTAATACTTAAAGCATTAGTAAGTAAACCATTTTCTTTTGCTATAAGTATTAAATCTAATGTATCTAATTCTTCCCTTCTTTCTTTTTCAGATAAAGCAAGAACTAAATCATTAAGAGATTTAAGTCTTGCAGATATCTTATTAATATTTTGTATCATATCTACTGATTTCATTTATTATTACCTCATCTTTCATATTAAGTATACCTTTAAACTTATA
The DNA here is from genome assembly GCA_947630095.1 of uncultured Bacilli bacterium. Taxonomy (GTDB): domain Bacteria; phylum Bacillota_I; class Bacilli_A; order RF39; family UBA660; genus MGBC139354. The sequence continues at coordinate 1,721 of CANRGI010000027.1, read as the reverse complement.
ATGTGTCAAAACTTTTTGTAAAGTAAATGTATTATCCAAATAAATTTAAACTCAACTGACTACTTTCTGGTAATTCTTCTAATACGCCTAGGCCTCTCATTTTATCAATTAGTGCTTGAGATACTTTACCTCTTATTTGTAAGTCTTCTATACTTACATAAGGAGAGTTATTTCTTTCTTCAACTATCTTTTTAGCAGCAATATCGCCCATACCATCAAGAACAGTAAATGGAGGGATAAGTCCTTTACCATCATTACTTATTTTAAACATAGTAGCATCACTTTCTTTAATACTTAAATTTTCAAAATGAAAACCTCTTTCTACCATTTCATTACAAATAGATAAACTAGATAAAGTAGATGCTTCTTTATTTGATGCGTCAAAGCCTTTATTTTCTAAATTAGATATAGCCTCTTTAATTGCTTCTTTTCCTTTTACCATTGCTTCTAAATCAAAGTCACTTTCTCTAATACTTAGATAAACTCTATAGTAATTAAGAGGGTGATATAATTTAAACCAAGCAACTCTAAAACCATTTATAACATAAGCAGCCGCGTGTGCTTTTGGAAACATATACTTAATCTTTTCACAAGAAGATATGTACCACTCTGGAACTGTATGAGATGTCATTATCTCTTTATATTGTGCCCAGGTGTCTGGGTCTTTAGCAACTTTACCTTTACGGATAAATTCACTCATTTTAAATGCAGTTCCATTTTCTATACCACATTTAATTAAATATATCATAATATCGTCACGACACCCGATTACTTTATCAAATTCACAAGTACCATTTATAATTAAATCTCTAGCATTACCGTTCCAAACATCAGTACCGTGTGATAAACCAGATACTTTTATTAAATCAGCAAATTTATCAGGTTTAACTTCTTCAAGCATTTTTATTACAAAATTAGTACCAAATTCAGGTATACCAAGAGTACCAGTCGAGCACTTTATCGCTTCTTTAGTAACTCCTAAAGCATTAGGGCTATTAAATAAACTAATAACTCCTCGGTCGTCTAGTGGTATATCATTTATATCAATATGAACATCGTCAGATAAATACTTAAGAACAGTCGGGTCATCGTGACCTAGTATATCAAGTTTTAAAACATTTTCTTCTATATCGTGATATTCAAAGTGTGAAGTATACCAACTAGCCTCGGTATTTTCAGCAGGGTATTGATATGGAGTAAAATCAAATACATCTTTATAGTCAGGTATAACTATTATGCCTCCAGGGTGTTGTCCACTAGTTCTCTTTATTCCTGTAATACCTTTAGCAAGTCTTTCTACTTCTGGTTTTCTTAAAGTAATACCTTTTAATTCAGCATAAATTCTAACAAAACTTTGAGCAGTTTTCTCTGCAATAGTTGTAACAGTTCCTGCACGGTATACATTTTCTTCTCCAAAAAGTACTTTAGTATAATTATGTGCTTCTGCTTGGTATTCTCCAGAAAAGTTTAAGTCTATATCTGGTGTTTTATCGGCATTAAAACCTAGGAAAGTTTCAAATGGTATGTCTTGGCCTTGTCTTTTCATAAGTGTACCACACTCACAAGTTCTCTCTGGCATATCAAAACCACTTCCATAAGTTAAGTTTAAAGGGTCACCGTTTTCGTCAGTAAATATGCTCTTTTTACAATTTGGGCATACATAATGAGGAGGAAGCGGGTTAACTTCAGTTATACCACAAAATGTTGCAACTAAACTAGAG
>CANRGI010000026.1 GCA_947630095.1 uncultured Bacilli bacterium | reverse complement strand
GCTTATTAAATCTATTATAGGCATTTTTACATGTTCTTTTTTTATTAATTCTTTTATGCTCTTTAATGTGTATAACCCTTCTACTGTAGTTGTGCTTTCATATTTTTTTGCTTCTTCTATTTTACCTTCACCTATTAAATGCCCATAAGTGAAATTACGGCTGTTAGTACTAGTGCAAGTCATTAATATATCCCCAAAACCTGCAAAGGAAAGTATTGTTTTTTTGTTGCCACCTAAAGCATCAATTAGTTCTTTTATATCATTTAATGCTTCAGTTAAAAATAATGCTTTAGTAGAATCAGGTACTTTCATACCATCTAACATACCAGAGGCAATTGCCATTACATTTTTTATAGCCCCACATACTTCAACCCCAATAATATCTTGTGTTTCTCTTATTTTAATATTTTCATTTTCCATTAAATTCTTTACTATATTTTTAGTTCTAACATTAAGTGTACCTAAACTAAAACCAAGTGGTACATTCTTAACTATATCACTTGCAAATGTAGGTCCACTTAAAACTGCTATTTTATTTGTATTTATATTTCTTTCTACTACTTCATTTAAAAATGCACAAGTGTTATTTTCTATTCCTTTAGATGCAATTAAAATATGAGTAGTATTTTTTATAACTTTAGATAACTTCATAGTAATTTCATTAATAGCAAATGCTGGTACTGCAATAACCACTAAAGTACTATTTTTAACTGCGCTTGCTAAACTATTAGTTATCTTTATTTTTTCAGGTATTTTATAATTCTTTAACTTAGAACTAACTCTTTTTATCTTTAATTCTTCTTTTTCTGCCTTTGTATGTGCATAAACACTAACTTCACAATTATTAGTATAAAATATATGTGATAATGCTAAACCATAAGCCCCTGCCCCTAATATACAAACTTTCATTTTTTCTCCTTTTTATCAAATATAACATTAGTTTTAAATATCAAAAATAACAATATAAATATTAATAATATATAAAATATAATCATTTCATTTCTTTTACCTAAAGCATAAAATATTGTAACAACACTAAATATAATCTCTATTAAATAGATAACTAATATAGTCTTTCTAGTACTTAATTTCTTTAATAATTGATGGTGTATATGTTCTTTATCTGCTTCTCCTATTGGTTTTTTATGTATTGCCCTTCTTATTATTGCAAATAAAGTATCTGTTATAGGTAATATTAGAAGCGCTAAAGGGATAAGCAATGATGTTAAAGTTACAGTTTTAAAACCTAATAACATTATAACACTTATCATAAGTCCTAAAAATGTACTACCAGTATCCCCCATAAATATCTTAGCAGGAGGAAAATTATATACTAAAAACCCTAAAGTAGAACCTAACATAATAAATGATAATACAATATCTAAACCACCTAGTTTATTAAGGAATAAAGCAATTATACCTATTGTAAAAAAATATATAGAACTAACTCCAGCACATAACCCATCTAAACCATCTATTAAATTTATAGCATTAATTATACCTACTATACTAACCATTGTAATTATCTTACTTGCCCAAGTAAACTCAATATGATATTCAAACATATCCACTCTATCTAATTCAAGTCCCCCATAAAACACTACTATTGCCGCTACTACTACGTGTACAATTATTTTATATCTAGCAGGTATAGGCTTCATATCGTCAAATACTCCAAGTAATAATATCAAAAATGAAGATATTAAAATAGATAACATAAGTGAAGTTTGGTCTCCAAATAACATATACCCAAGTAAAAATGATAAAAATATTCCTATTCCCCCAAGTAATGGTGTAGGTTTAGTATGTGCACTACGTTTATTAGGATAATCTATCGCACCTATATAAATAGCAATTTTTCTCGCTAAAAACACAAATACAACTGATGCTATAAAGCAAGTTAATACTATTACAAATACATTATGACCATTTACGTTTAAATTCATTTATACACCTCTTTAAACTATTATACAACACTATTTTGTTTATTTAAACTATTTATAGCAAATATAAGAGATACAAATACACTTATTGCCGGAGTTATAAACATATGTCCTTCAAATAAAGCCAAAAACATTATTAATACACATACTGTAGTACTATTTATAGATAATAAATCTATTTTAGTATTTCTTAACACTTCTATAAATATTATTATAACAGGTATAAAATACAATATAAAACCTATTATACCTTCTTCATATAAAATATCAAAATAATCTATTTCTATCACATTTATCTCATTATCTTTTTCACTATATCCAGGTCCAAAAAACTTTAATAAAACATTTTCTTTATTAAATCTCTCTCTTGCTTCTTCTTCTTTTTTTAATCTTTCACTAAATATAAAATGGTCTATAAAATGAAAACTATTAACTTTAACTTCTTGTTCCTTTAAAAAATTTAAATGAATTTCTATATTTTTATAAAATGATGTCTTAGGTAATATAATAATAGATAATAACCCCATTATAAATACTACACTTAATGTCACTATTATTTTCTTTCTTTCTTTATTTTTAAACATTTTATAAATTAAATAAAGTAAATTAATACCTATTAATATTATTATACCTATTACAGGAGTTTTAGTTCCTATATTAAATATAACATATAAACTTACTAATATTATAATTATTATATATAGAGGTTTTAAAGATTTAATTTCTAATATAATTAAAGGAATAAGTATTAAAAGAATAGACCCTAAAACATTGGCTGAATAAAACCATCCTGCACTTCCTACTTTACTATGCCAATAACTATTAAAACCTATATTTAATATATCAGGAATAAATGTTAAAAATAAATATAATAAATAAACATATAATAAATACTTTCTATTAAATGTATTATCTTTATAAAGTACTTTAAATGCTAATAATAATATTATAAAGTAAAATACAGTTAATATTTCTTTTAATTCTACAAATATTAAATTATCTTTATATATAAATATAAATAACAAATGTAAAATAATAAATGATACTAATATTGTTAAATATATAATATACATCTTTTTATGTTCATAATTATTAATAATTAAATAGAAAAACATATAAAAACAAAATAATATTCTTATTCCTGAAGTTATATAATTAGTTATACCTTCTTTAATTAAGATAGATGCTAAAATATCTAAAAATGGATTTAAAAATAGAAATATTATTACTAAAATAGGTGTTATTTTTATAAGACTATTTATTTTGTTTTTCATTTTCAAAAACTCTCCATATTTCCTCTATATTTTCACTATTTATTAATTCATTATTAATTTTATCTCTTTTACTTATAAATTCGTCAAAAGTAGTTATAACTTTAGCAGGGTTACCAGCGACTACTGAATTATCACTAACATCTTTAGTAACTACAGAAGAAGCAGCAATAATCACATTAGAACCTATTTTAACATTAGGTAATATTGTTACATTTGCCCCTATAAATACATTATCTTTTACCTCTATTGGTTTAGCATAATAATTTAAATTTTTACCAATATTATTTGTTACTTTATATATTAAATCATGATTAATAAATACTACATTACTCGCTACAGTTACATTATTTCCAAACTTAATTAATTTAGGGTCACTAGGTAACATTCTAGGTTGAAAAAAGAAATTATCTCCCACACTATAAAAGATATTATGTTTTACTATATATTTAGTCCTCTTTATAGCATCAAATATCAAATAAACTCTTAACCTAATTAATTGTCTTTTTATATATGATTTCATAATAATAACTCCTACTAATAGTATACCATTACTTATAAGTATTTAAAAGAATAAATTGTTTTCCACTAAATAAAAAATAGGTAATCTCCTAATTTACCTATTATTAATTATTAAAAATAAGTTTAACACTTAGAATAACACTTTCGTCACTTAATACAGGTTTCAAATTTAAACTTTCAATCATTGCAGAATATTGAGTATTTTTCTCTAATTCTTTTAATAATTCTTTAGAATAATATCTTGGCACATACCCTAAATGATATGATTTATCATTTTCTTTAAAAACAATTTTAATTACATCTGAATTTACTGGTTCTAAATATAATTTTTTATTAATCTTAAAATATTTTTTACATTTTTCTACATCACTACAATGTCTTGTTCCCACTACATCAAATTCAATTTTACTTAAATCAAATGCTTTAACAAATTCATAGCCATCTGTAATTACACTTCCTCGTGTTGCTTTTAAAATATCAAAATCATTTAAACCTTTTTCTAAATTATAATAATTTAAAAGTTCTAAATAATCTGGTCTTTTTTTATTTGGTAATCTTGTATAAATATTTGGAAATAAAATTTCGCTTTCGTATGTTTTAGTTAAATCTTCAAAACCTGGAAAATATTTAAACCCTAATTTTATAGCATCATTTAATTCAGGATTAACATACCTAAAAATATATTTATTATTTTCTTTAACTAAAGACCCGACTTTATACCCTTCATACGAAACTGGGTCTTTCCAAATTAACCATAATTCTTCTTTCATTAATTCCACCCCTTTTTATTTTTAAAATTACCTTATCTAAATTATATCATATATTTTTATTCTTTTCTTATTAAATTTACCCAAAAGAAAAAAGTGCCCTTATTAGCACTTATTCTCCACTATTATCTTCACTTCCCCCGTCGCCTTCTTCTGGAACTCCTGGAATAGGTGGATCTTCAGGTTCTGGCTTTTCTTCTGTTTCAGGTTCAGTTGGCTTTTCAGTTTCAGTTCCTCCACTTTCATTTCCAGTATCTTCATCTTCTTTAGGTTTTTCATCTTCACTTGGTTTAGTTGGTTTATTATCGTCTTCTTCGTCGTCTTCTTTAGGTGGAGTTTGTGTACTAGTAGTCTTTACTACTGTCAAAACTATATTCTTATTTGCTTTTTCAACAAGTACTCCATCGTGAACACTTTGAGCAATTATCTCTCCATTAGCGCCTCCACTTGATACTTCATTAACTGTTATACTAAATCCGTGTGAACTTGCCCACGCTTGTGCTTCTGCTAATGTATAACTAGCAAAATTAGGTACTAATTGTTTTCTTGCTTCACTATAATACTTTTGTCCTATTATAGTTTTCTCATAAGGTTCATTTATATTAAATGAAAATGATTTAATTTCTTCTTTCTCTTTTAACCCCAAATTCTCCTTCATAGCGTCCACTATTGAATTTAAACTTTGTTTATAATATTGGAAAGTATAAGTATAATTATATCCTTCATATATTGTTAAATCATAACCAGTTAAGAAAGTCTTAGTTATATTTATAGTTGCATCTTCGTCTTTTAATATTATATTTTTACCTATATTATAGAAAGATAATATTTCGTCAGTAGTCATACTTGTATCCATATTCTTACTTACTATATCAAGTAAATCATAAAATGCTTTAACATCTTTTATATTTCTTAATTCATTTAACATACCTTCAACTACTAATTGTTGATTTTGCCCTCTTTGGAAATCTCCTAAAGGTAATGTTTTTCTATGTCTAGCAAATGCTAATGCTTGTTCTCCATTTAATCTTTGAACACCTTTTTCAAGACATATCTCCCATTCTCCTTGCCATCTATTTGAGTTTGACTCACAGAAAGCCTTAGGTACATCTACTGTAATTCCTCCTAATTTATCTACTAAATTTACTACTCCTTTAAAGTTAATCTTTACATAATAATCTATCTTTATTCCAGTAAAATTCTCTACTGTCTTCACCATACAATTAGTGCCACCCCAAGCCGCGTGAGTTATCTTTGTAGTATTACCTCCACACGCCATTGGAACATAAGTATCTCTTGGAATACTAAACATAGTAGCATTTAATGTTTCAGGATTAAATGTAACTAACATAATTGTATCTCCATTAAATGAACCACTAATCATACCATCTTCTTGAGAGTCAACACCTAATAATAATATAGTAAATGGTTTAGTTATATCTGTTTTTATTACTTCATTATCAGTTTTCTCTACTTCACTCTTTTTATAAGGTTTTTCATATTTAGTTATTTCATAAAATTTAATATCTTCAGGTAAATTTTCTAATTTATCAAACATAGACTCATAATCAGACCTAACAAATATTGAGTCCACTTCTCCACTTATTAATGCTCCCATAAGTGTTATAGTATCACTATATTTAACTATTTCATTTTTACTATCTAATTTATATTCTTTTATTGCTTTATTTGGTAATATATTACCTTCTATATCTTCTTCATTTTCTATAATTCCTATAGTTATATCTTTTAACTCTTTTATACTTCCTAATTCTTTCGTCGCAACAAGTGATGTACTATACATATATTCTTCCGTATTCATACTATCAATTTTATTATAAACTAATAATATAACTATAGATATAACACAAGCAACTATTGAAAGTATTACAGTTATTATACTAGATATTATAAATTTTTTCTTTTTAAAGAATTTAACACTTTCTATTAATGAATAAACTAATGCAACATCAAATAATATTAATAATAAACTAAACATTATTCTATAAAATGTTTCTATTCCAGTTAATAGATAAAGTGAATATATACATAAACCTATACTAATTATAGATAATATGGAAAATACTCCACTTAATATTTTATAAACTTTTAACTTTCCCATTATATTCTCCTTCAGTAGTAATTATACTATTATTATTAATTTTGTAAAGTTATTTTATTCTTTATCTTTCTTATCTTCTTCTTTTTCTATATCTTCTTCATTTCTTTTAAACTTTAACTCTGTTAATTTAACATCTTCTATATTTTTAGGTTTTTCTTCTACTACTTCACTATCTTCTTTATTTTCTTCTTTTATTTCTTCTTTAACTATTTCTTCTCTTTTTTTCTTCTTTTCTTTTTTAGGTTTATCTTTAATTTTAGATAAATCATTACCTCTTGCTTTAGTTTTACTACCTTTTTTTACTAAAATAACAAGTACGATTATTAACATAATTAAAGTTTCAACACCTAATACAACTATAATCATTAAATAATTTTTATTAGTTTCAGTTAATGAATTAATTAAAGTATCATTATACCTAGAAAATGTATTAAGTACTTTATCGTATTCAAAATATCCTTCTTCTCCAGTTTGAATATTAACCCCGTGAACTAAATAAAAGTCGTCTATCCCTTCATAAGCATATGCTGTTACTTCTTCATTATTAATTGTTATAGTTACTTCTTTATAACCTTCTTTTATACTTTCTACTTTAGTTGGAAATATTACTAATCCTTCAGTTTTTATTTCTCTATATAATGTATATGTATTATACTCACTATCATATATGTATAATCCACTAGTTCCATTTGAAGATTTAAGTCCTACTAAAACAAAATTAGTTATATCACTTTTAAATGCTGGAACAGAAATTCCATTAATTTCTATACTAGTTAATTTATATGTTTGAGGTGCTTCTAATGAACTAGAACGTTTTACTACTGTATAAGTTAAACCATCTATTACAGTTTCAATAGGGTTTTCGTCTTTAACTACTACATTTACTGAATAAGTTTTAGTACTACCATTTTCTGCTGTTACTATTATATCAAATTTATTATCCCCTTCACTTACATCAAATTCTCCTAAACCAGTAACTGAAGAAGCACTATCTTCTACTGCACCTGTTAAATTTATTTTTTCTACTTCACTAGGTACTGAAACAGTATATTCTAATGTATCTTTATTAAATTCAGGAGATAAATTATACCCTTCTACTGCAAGTGTTGATAAATTATTATTTTTAGAATAACTTGCCTCAAGTTCCTCTTGTGTTATACCTTTTATTTTAACACTAGATGTAGATAAACTCATTTGATTTTCGTATAAGTCATAGGCTTCTGTTGATTTTACTGATACAGTACTAGTACCAGATGCTCTTACTTTAAATGTATAAGTATAAGTTTGAGATTTTTGCTTTCCATCTGTATATCCTACTACCCTCAAATCTCCACTTTGTAAACTTAATTTAGTATCGTCATAATCTATATTAAATATCCAAGAACCAAGTTCTGTTGAAGACGATATTTTTACTGTTACAGTTACAGTACTACCCACTAATGCTTGAGAACGATTAGAAGTTACTTTAATAGTACCACTAGACGCATCTAATTTTAAACTAGGTACTAATAAAAGTGCTAATGAAATAATTATTATAAATATTTTTGATATCCTTTTTTCCATATTTTACCTCCTATAATTGTATACTACCTAAAATATATTTTTGAACTCTTAATAAATCTAATATTGTTACATTTCCATCGCCATTTGTATCTGCTCCAACATAACTTGCATCTTTAAGTATTGTAGTTCCTAACAAATGCTTTTGAAGTTTTAATAAATCAAGTATTGTAACTTCTCCGTCCCCTGACATATCTCCTATTACAGATATTGTATATGACCTAGACTCTCCACTAGAAAGTAATATTGTTATGGTATCTCCAGTTTTAATTTTTTCATTACTAACTATTCCACCACTTGAATTTCTTATAGTAACACTAGCACTAGGTGCTTTATTTAAAACCGAATTAACTAATGTAGTACTTAATGTTCCAGGACTTATATTGTGCATTATATTTCCAGTTTGTTTAGTTGATAATTTAGATATAATTTCGTCTATTGTTATATTATCAGATACTCTTTTTATCTTTAATATATATTCACGAATTAAACCATTTTCTGCTGTTACTCTAATTTTATGAGTAGTAAGTTCTTCGCTTAAAGCAATATCCCCTACTCCAGTTACATTACTAGTATTATCTAATCTAGTTGCCTCTATATTTACTTTATTTCCACTAACATATACAGTATACTCAAGTATATCTGCATCAAAACCATATATAGGTGTACCATTTATCTTTATTTCAGTTAATGTATTTACTGTACTTGCTATTATAGGTAAACTTGTTACTGATGGCATATTTAAATAAATTGGAATATCAAATATAAATGCTTCTTCTAAAAGGTTCATATCTCTATAAGAAGTAAAAGCATCAGTTCCCTCGCTTACAGGCGCGGTTACGTTAGTTTGATATTGGTTAGTAAACTTACTATGTGTACTTGTAGGACTAGTATTAAATTTTTGAAAATATTGAGTATTTTGTCCTGCATTAATATAGCCAGACGCGATTTTCTCAGCCCCTCCATATATTGCTTTTTCTCTTGTATCCCAAGGTCTACCATATGTGCTATAAAACGTACAAGCAGGTCCACAAGCATAAGCAAGCCCTCTAGTTACTGGACTACTTGTTACATTATCTACATAAGAACCTATATTATAAAAGTTATAGTATCCTTTTAATGAATAACCTCCATAAGTTAAACTGCTATTACCAGAAACAGCCGCATAATTAGGGTCTCCTGCTCCTTCTTGAAATGACCTAGTTGCCAAGTGCACTGGACTTACATTATGTTTAAAACCTGCTCCTATAAAATAATATATATACTCATCACTCTCTAAATATGTTCCTTTAAATACATCTTTTACTGTATTATAATATTTTTTAGTTTGTTCTAAATCTTTATTTAAATTTACATTATCAGAACCACTATAATTATAATTTAAATTTTCAAACATAAATATAAATTTTTCTGATAAAAAGTTTCTAGGGTCTAAATAGAAAGCATTTACTCCATTAGTAGCATAATACCAGTTTTTCTCAGGAGAAGCACCTTTACTATAAACATCTCTATTAGTATTATCTAAATAAAACCCTTCAATATAATTTGAATTTGCTTCTTCACCTACTACTTGTTCCCAAGATAACCCAGTTTGTATAGGATTAAATACCCAAGTCGGGTGCATTAAATGTAATTTTACTAAATAAGGTATATATTCATTAGGAAAACCTTTACTTCTTAATTCATTTTCATAATTTGCATCACTTGCAGTTAATTCACTTTTAGTTCTAATATAAGAAGAACACACATATCCAGTATCGTCTTTATAATATGATATTTGATACCACCCTTCAGCACATCCACTTCCAGGTATTTTATCACTCTTAACTACAACATTAGTCCCAGGTAATAGTCTAGTCTTTATAGCACTTCCACCACTCGCGGAACTTCTAACTTGAATACCTGTTCCATAAATTCTCGCTTCATAATTTGCTGTGTTATATTGAGAAGAAGAAGGAGTTATCTCTCCTATAGTTACATAAGTACCACATACATATCCAATAGACCCATTATAATTAACTTGATACCAACCTATCGGACAAGAAGCATCTCCTACATTATATAATGTTTCACTTACTATATCTAAAGGAGTATTTCTATCAGGTAATTGTACAATTTTATCATAATTAGTACCTGCTCCAGTACGTATACTTACATAAGTACCAGTTGTATATCCTGAAAGAGCACTATGAAAAGATAAAAATGTAAAAAATGAAATAAAAGATATAATTAAGAATATATATTTTTTCATAATGCCTCCTTTTAGTTTTTCAAATTATATTATATCAAATATTTCGACATTTTTCTCCCTTTTGCATTAATTTTACATAGAATTTTCATTTTTTATTTATTTTATATGTAATTGATACTAATTTTTTATTGACTAAACCATAATAAATGTTATAATGTTTTTTGTGACGTTTGTTACACTTTTAATATAGTGGAATAAAATTACTTTATCTCGGAACTTAAACACTTTTAAAATTTAAAAATCTCACAAACCATTATAAAATGGGCATTTTTTTGTCAAATTTTAAAATTTAATATTGCGTAAGTTATTCGTAAGGTTTATAATATTGTTATAAGGTAGTGATTTATTATGCGTATTAACAAAACTAAATCTAAAAATTGCGAGCATTATTCAATTATTCAAGATATTTTTATCAACAGCAAAAGAACAACTAAAGTTTATGAAAACATTGGTAATTATGAAAAATTAAAACTTCGTGCTGGCAATGAAGATCCTTTAGTTTGGTTAGATAACTATGTCAAAGAATTAAATGAAAAACTTAAACAAGATTCTTTACCTGTTATTATTCAAAAAAATCCTAATAAAATAATTGATAAAAATGTTCAAGTATCTTTTAATGTAGGTTATCTTTTTTTACAAGATATTTATTATAAACTTAAACTAAATAATATTACAAATATTATTACTGATAAATATCAATTTAAATTTGATTTAAATGATATTTTATCTAAACTAATTTATGCTAGAATATTATTCCCTGCTTCTAAATTAAAAACATTAGAATTGTCCAAAAAATTTTTCGAGCAACCAAATTTTGATTATCAACATATAGAAAGGGCTTTAGCAATACTTTGTAAAGAAAATGATTTTATTCAATCAGAACTTTATAAAAATAGCAAAAATTATATAAAAAGAAATAATAAAATTTTATATTATGATTGTACTAATTTTTTCTTTGAAATAGAAACTGAAGATGATTTTAGAAAATATGGAAAAAGCAAAGAAAATAGACCTAACCCACTAGTTCAAATGGGATTGTTTATGGATGGGGATGGTATTCCCTTATCTTGTGAAATAACCCCAGGAAATACTAACGAACAAATCACTTTAAAACCTTTAGAGGAAAAAATTGTAAAAGATTTTAAATTATCTCAAGTTGTTGTTTGTACCGATGCAGGACTCGCATCAAAAACGAATAGATTATTTAATAATACAAATAGCAGAAAATTTATAACTACTCAATCTATCAAAAAGTTAAAAGATTATTTAAAAGAAGAAGCATTAGATTTAACAAAAGGATGGCGTTTACCTGGAAGTAATAAAACTTACAATATTGAAAAGTTAAGAAGTGACGAAAACTTAATTGAAGCATATAAAGATAAAACTTTTTATAAAGAAAGATGG
>CANRGI010000025.1 GCA_947630095.1 uncultured Bacilli bacterium | reverse complement strand
TAACTATTGCTTGATAATAACCTACTATAATACACATAAATTTAGGTTTTTTAGGAACATTTTTATAAAAGTTCATTAAAGTTTTTTTAGCATCTTCTACTCCATTATGAGTTAGTTTTATTTCTACAGCAGCATATTCCCCATCTTCAAACTCCAATATAGCATCAACTTCGTCACCTGAAGTATTATCTCTAAAATGATATAAATTACCATTTAAGTATTCCATATATATTTTTAAATCTCTTTCTACTAATGCTTCAAACATAAGACCAAAAGTATTAAAATCTAACATCAATTTATCTACAGTTAAATCAAGTAATGCACAAGATAATGAAGGGTCTATTAAATGTCTTTTTGGAGATTTACCTATTCTTTTAGAAGAACGATAATTAAGACTATATCCTTCTTGATATGTAGTTAAATATAAACTATCAAGAGTACTAATATAATCTGATACTAATTGTCTGCTTTCTATTTTTTCATTTTCATTTTCAGTATCTGCTATATCTTTAATTATTTTCTCTTGGGATATAATACTAGACTCATTTCTTGCTAAAGATTTAAGTATCATTTTCATTTTATTAGAGTCTCTTTTTTTATCTTTTCTTTCGTGTATATCTGTTGTTATAACAGAATTTATATAAGATTTTGGTATAATACCTATATCTTCTATAGGTGTATCTATATTAGTAGGCCACCCACCTCTTATTATTAACTCAGCAATATGTCTTAAATCTATTTCTCCTACATATTTACAATTAACTTTATTTTGATACATATCCATAATACTAACTTCCCCATTAGAGTCCTTTGACTCATAAAGGCTCATAGTATACATTTTTAAAGGTATTATCCTACCAGTTCCAGAGTGATATACTTTTTCTTCTTTATCTTCTTTAGATAATGTTGTAGAACCTGTAAGTATGAATTTTCCTTTTTCAGTTGTTCTATCACACTCATTTCTTACAGAGTCCCATATTTGAGGTACTAATTGCCACTCGTCTATTAATTGTGGATATTTATTATTAAATATGTATTTAGGGTTAGTTCTCGCTAATTCTTTTATTTCTTGTTCAGTTACATAAGTAGCACTTTTAGCGTGATTTAATGATGTCCAAGTTTTTCCACACCATTTTGGGCCTTCTATTGAAATTGCGCCAAATATCTTTAAATATTTTTCTATCTTATCGTCTAATAATCTATATTTATAACTTTTTTTATCTACTAAACTCATACTTCCTCCTATATCTATAAATATAATATAATAATTTCTATTATTTTTCAATAATTTTATTACAACTTTCCAAGAATTTACATAACAATATTCCGAACTTTTACATAACAATATTCCAAAACTCAACTTATATGAATAAATTATAATTTTTGTGGTATACGTATAATAAAATAGTATTAATTGAAAAATAAGCATATATTTGATATAATGTGTATACGAGGTAGGAGATTATGGATAGTCCTTTTAAAATAGGAAAAATAAAAGATAAATTTTTAAAGTTTATAAGAAAGTTTAAAAAATATTTATGTACTAATATTTTATTTTTAACATACGTCTGTGTATCAATGATAATAGCCATCTTGCTTAGATATTTTACAATAGAAGATATAAGCGATATTAAAGCATTTTTATGTGATGGTGTTATAGTATTATTGCTTGGTTCTTTTGGTTATCTTTTTAAAGCAAAAAATCAATTTAAGTATTTCTTTTCACTAACAGTATTTTATACATTTCTATGTGTAATAAATCATATATATTATACTTTTTATATGAGTTTTGTAAGTGTTAGTTTACTTGGAACATTAAAAATGCTTGGAGATGTAGGTGATAGTGTTACTACTAAATTAGAATTAATTTATTTTATCTATTTATTAGCGCCTATCATAATGATTATAGTTAATCATATATTAAGAAGAAAAAAGTATTATTATGAAGTAGGAAAATATGAAAGAGGGAAAAAGATATTCTTTAAAATATTAGGTACAGGATTTATTGCCCTTATCCTATTCTTTTGCACATTAGAAAGTAGTGAAGTAAGTAGATTAGTAAAGCAATGGAATAGAGATTATAATGTACAAAGATTTGGAATATATTTATATACTTTTAATGATTTAGTTCAAAGTATTCAACCTGCTATTAGTCCTATGTTTGGTTATGATAAAAGCGCTAAAGCATTTAGAGATTTTTATAGTACACAAGATAATACTAGAGAAAAAAATAAATATACTAATATATTTAAAGGAAAAAATGTTATATTTATTCACGCGGAAAGTATACAAAATTTCTTAATAGATTTAGAAGTAAATGGAATAACTATTACACCTAACCTTAATAAGTTAGCGCACTCTGGTATGTATTTCACGTCATTTTATCCTCAAATAAGTGTAGGTACTAGTAGTGATACTGAATTTACATTAAGTACAGGTTTACTTCCAAGTAGCAGTGGTACTGCATTTATAAATTATTACAAGAGAACTTATGAGAGTATTCAAAATAAATTTAATGATTTGGGCTATTACACTTTTAGTATGCACGCGAATAAAAAGAACTTTTGGAATAGAGATTTAATGTATAAAACGTTAGGTTATCAAGACTTTTATTCAATGGACTACTATGATATTCCAAGTGATAAAAATGACCCTGATTATATAGGCTTAGGTCTTAGTGATAAATCATTTTTTAGGCAAATTACTCCTTATTTAAAAGAATTTAATGAAAGTGATAAACCATTTATGGGAACAGTTATAACATTAAGTAACCATAGTCCATTTAATGACACTACTAAATATGGAGATATTGATTTTAGTGTAACATATAACAGAGATACTGGTAAATATGACGAAAATGGAAATGTAATAACAGAAGAAGTTACAGTACCTTATTTAGAAGATACTGAAATGGGTAATTATTTAAAAAGTGCCCATTATGCAGACGAAGCATTAGGAGAGTTCTTTACTGAACTAGATAATGCGGGTATACTAGACGATACAGTCATTATCCTATATGGTGACCACGAAAGTAAATTAGGTAAAAAGAATTTAAATCTATTATATAATTATGATGTTACAACTGGAGAATTAAAAGACAAAGAAGACCCAACTTATGTTGAATTTGATTATTACAAATATGAACTTATTAAAAATACTCCATTAATTATATGGACAAAAGATGGAAGTATGCAAAGTGAAATAAGTGATGTAATGGGTATGTGGGATGTAATGCCTACAGTTGCTAATATGTTTGGCTTTGACTATAAATATGCTTTAGGTCACGATATATTTTCAAATAATGAAAAAATAGTAGTATTTCCTAATGGCAATATATTAACTAATAAAGTTTATTATAATAATTTAAAAGAAGAATATATTTTACTTACTAATGAACCTATTGATACTACTTATATAGATAGGATAAAAGAATATGCTAATACGAGGTTAGAAGTAAGTAAATCTATAATAGTACACGATTTAATAGAAAAAGAAGAAGATAATTTGGAAAGGGTGATACTTGATGAAAAAAATAAAAAAGAATAAAAATAAAAAAATATTTAATAAAAATAGACTATTTTACTTTATAATTTTTGGACTTATTGCTATAATAATAATTGCTACTTCAATTAAATTTGTATGTGATTATATTTTAGTAGAGGAAGAAAAGGAAGTAGTTACAAAAAATACTTTAGATTCTTTAGATACTTTTGGTTATACTTTAGACGATTTAGATACTGAATTATATAAAAGTTATTTTAATGAACTTAAAGAAGTTTTAAATAAAGAAGAAATAGATTATAATAGTTATGCAAGTGTACTTATAAAGTTATTTGTAACAGATTTCTATACTTTAAGTAATAAACTTACAAGTAGTGATATAGGTGGAGAAGAATTTGTATATCCAAATTTTGTAGAAAACTTTAAATTACACGCTGGGGATACTATGTATAATCACGTTAAAAACAATATTTACGGAGATAGAAATCAAGTATTGCCTACTGTAAGTAATGTTAATATTGACGAAGTAGTAACTGAAACTTACAAATATAATGGTCAAGACTATGAAGCATATAAAGTAACTGCATCTTGGGAATATGAAGAAGATTTAGGCTATGAAAAAAGTGGGGTGTTCTATTTAATACTTGATAACAGTAAGTTATTTGTCGTACAAAAATTAGGGGAGTAATATGAAAAATGTAATGGAGTATTTGCTTAATGAAAGTGGCATAAGATATAGAGATACAGTTTGTATTGGAGTTTCAGGTGGGCCTGACTCTATGGCACTTTTAGATTTGCTTATTAAACTTAAAAAAGAGTTAGATTTAGTTTTAGTAGTGTGTCACGTTAATCATAATGTTAGAAAAGAAAGTGAAGAAGAAGAAGCATATTTAAGGAATTTCTGTAAAGAAGTAGGCCTTTGTTTTGAATGTATGAAAATCACTAATTATGGTGACGATAACTTTCATAATGAGGCTAGAAGTATAAGATATAACTTCTTTGATAGAGTTGTTCACGAATATAATGCAAGTTTTCTCTTGACAGCGCACCACGGAGATGATTTAATAGAGACTATTCTTATGCGAATTGTAAGAGGTTCTACCCTAAAAGGCTATAGTGGGTTTTCTAAAGTTATTAAAAAAGAAGATTATACTATATTAAGACCTCTTATAACAATAACTAAAAGTGAAGCAGAAGAATATTGTAAAAATGAAAATATTAAATACTTTGTGGATAAATCTAATACTAAAGATATTTATACTAGAAATAGATATAGAAAGTATGTATTGCCTTTTCTAAAGACAGAAGATAAAATGGTGCACGAAAAGTTTTTAAAATTTAGTGAAACATTAATAGAATATAATAACTATATAGATAAGGAAATGAAGCAAGTATTTAATAAAGTTTTTCAAAGTGGTATCTTAAATATTTCTAAATTTAATGAATTAGACCATTTGATACAAACTAAAATTATTTATAACATCTTAGAGCATATATATGGAGACGACCTATTTATTATAACAAACACTCACGTTAAACTTATATTTGATTTAATAAATGGAGAAAGGGCTCAGTCAATGGTTCATTTACCAAATAATGTTAAAGTAATTAAAACTTATAATGAAGTTAGATTTGGTTATGAAGAAGAAGCAGACGATATATATGAGATAGAAATAAATGATATAGTTAATTTACCAAATGGTATGAACATTGAAAGAATAAGTAGTAGTTTAGATACTAGCAATAATGTTATAAGACTTAGTAGTAAAGAAGTGGTATTACCTTTATATGTTAGAACTAGAAGAAATGGAGATAAGATATGTGTCAAAGGTATGGACGGACATAAAAAAGTAAATGATATCTTTATTGATAACAAAATAGCAAAGCACGATAGAGATATCTGGCCTATAGTAAGTGACGCGAATGATAACATAGTTTGGATACCAGGTCTTAAAAAAAGTAAATTTGATAGAGAAAATGATAAAAATTGTGATATAATACTTAAGTATTATTAAAGGGAGGAGATAAAAATGAAGAAAAGAAATAGTATAACTAAAAATTTAACACCTTATTTATTATTACTTTTAGTTCTTGCAGTAGTTCTATATGTTTTTAGAGTTGCTAATATTAAAAAGCACGATATAACATATATAGAGTTTGTTAAATATTTAGAAAAAGAGGAAGTAGAAAGTCTAGAAATTACACCAAAGAGTAGTGAAAGTGTTTATTATTTAAAAGGTAAACTAGAAAAATATAAAGATAATGAGGAATTTGATTTAATAGTTCCATTTACTGATAGTGTAGTTGAGGATATTCTAACTGAGTCTAATAATCAACAAATAGATTTAAAGATAAATAAAGAACCATCTAACTTATGGCTTAACTTAATATTTAATTTCTTACCTATAGTTATCATATTAGGTTCTATAGTGTATTTAACAAGAGCAATGATGGGTAATGGTAAAGGTGGTACATTAGATTTCGGTAGAAGTCGTGCTAAATTAAATCAAGAGGGAGGAAAAGTAACATTTAAAGATGTTGCTGGACTAAATGAGGAAAAAGAAGAAGTAAAAGAATTAATAGATTTCTTAAAAAATCCTAAAAAATTCCAAAAATTAGGTGCTAGAATACCTAAAGGAGTTCTATTAGTAGGGCCTCCAGGAACAGGTAAAACATTACTTGCTAAAGCAGTAGCGGGAGAAGCAAAAGTTCCATTTTATTATATAAGTGGTAGTGACTTTGTAGAATTATTTGTAGGTGTAGGTGCATCTCGTGTAAGAGATATGTTTAAACAAGCAAAACAAACAGCGCCTTGCTTAATATTCATTGACGAAATTGATGCTGTCGGCCGTCAAAGAGGAACAGGTCTTGGTGGTGGACACGACGAAAGAGAACAAACTCTAAACCAATTATTAACTGAAATGGACGGATTTGGTGCTAATGAAGGTATTATAATTATTGCTGCAACTAACCGTCCTGACGTATTAGACCCTGCTTTATTAAGACCAGGTAGATTTGATAGACAAGTTACAGTTAATTTACCAGATGTAAGAGAAAGAGAAGCAATATTAAATGTACACGCTAAAGGAAAGGTTTTAAGTGAAGAAGTAAAACTAAATCATATCGCACAAAGAACACCAGGGTATAGTGGTGCAGACTTAGAAAACTTATTAAATGAAGCAGCACTTTTAGCAGTAAGAAGAAATAAAGAAGAAATAACTATGGAAGAAATGGACGAAGCAAGTGACCGTGTATTAATGGGACCTGCTAAAGTTAGTAGAAAAGTTACACCTTATGAGAAAAAAGTAGTAGCCTATCACGAAAGTGGACACGCTGTACTAGGTATAGAACTTCCTAATGGAGAAGAAGTACATAAAATAACTATAATTCCAAGAGGTATGGCAGGAGGATATACTCAAATGCTACCTAAAGAAGAAAGAACTTTAATTATGACTAAAGACGAGTTACTACAAAGAATAACAAGTTATTTAGGCGGTCGTGTTAGTGAAGAGTTATTTATTGGAGAAATAAGTACAGGTGCAAGTGACGACTTCAAAAGAGCAACATCTATAGCAAGAAGTATGGTAACTGAATATGGTATGAGTGATTTGGGCCCAGTTCAATTCGAGCATAAAAGTGGAGAAGTCTTCTTAGGTAGAGACTACACTAATACAACTAAAAACTATTCAGATACAGTCGCACTTGAAATAGATAAAGAAGTAAGAAAAATAATTAATGAGTGTTATGAAAACGCTAAAAAAATACTTGTTAAAAATAAAGAATTAGTAGAAATTCTTGCTAAGACACTAGAAGAAAAAGAAACTTTAACTAAAGAAGAAATAGAAGACATAGTAAAAAATTATAAAAACGATAATAAAAAGACTAAAACTAAAAAGGAAGAAGAATAATCTTCTTTTTTTAATACAAAAATCATTATTTTGTATTTTATAAAAACAAATATAAACTAAAATATAAAAATAAGATTAAAAAATACAAAAAATTATTGTTATTTTATAAATTTTCTATTATAATATTGTTTAGAAGGAGGGATAAGAGTGATATTGGAATTTGATGTTGAAAATTGGTTTTCTTTCAAAGACAAGATATCTTTAGGTATGACACGAGGTAGTAAGTCACGTGATAATGAAAATTTTGCTAAAATGTGTGGAGAAGAAATATTTAAAACTGCCATTATATGTGGGCCTAATGGAAGTGGTAAAACTACTTTATTTATGGCACTTCGTATAGTAAGTGAAATACTAACTAAAAGTGTATATATGAAACAGGAAGAAAAGATACCAATTAAACCTTTTGCTTTAAATTTTGACAAACCATCTAAATTCAATATTAAATTCATAAGTGATAATGTGAAATATCAGTATGGTTTTGCAGTTAAAAATGGTAAGATATGTTCAGAGTATTTATTTTATTATCCAAATAATAAAAAATCTAAAATGTTTGAAAGAGTTAATGATACACTTTATTTTCCACAGAAAGATGTTTCTAAATTAAATAATTACATTAATTTAGTACAAAGCAATAGATTATTCTTAGGCATTTTAGGAGAATACAATTATGCAAATGCAAAAAGTGCTTATGAGTTTTTGACAGAAAAAACAGCCATATACTTTAGTTTAGAAGATAGTTTAGACAAAAGTTTTGAATGTTATGCTAGAGACGAGGGTATAAAAAAATTTGCTTTAGAGTTTTTAAATCTTACGAGATTTAATATAATAGACTATGAAGTAAAAGAAGTAAGTATAACTAAAGATAGTTTTGTAAATTATCCTTTTAAAGATAATGTTGCATTTGACGATTTTAGATGTTATCAATTTCATATTATACACGAGGTCAATGGGGAAAATTATAAAGTTGACTTTAGTGAAGAATCTTCGGGGGTTAAAGAATTAATACTTTTAATACCAATAGTCTATATGGCATCAAAAAATAAAAAACTATTAATAATAGATAATTTTGGTGATACACTTGAACATACCCTTTTTAAATATATAATAAATAAATTTAATGCAAATAATAAAGAATGCCAATTCATATTTAACACTAATAATTTAGAATTGATGGAAGATGGTGTGTTTAGAAAAGACCAAATTTGGTTCTGTGAAATACAAAAAGAATACAAAAATGTTCTTTATAGGTTATGTAATGTGAATAAAGTATAATTTATTCACATTATTTTATTGAAGTTCGTTCGTAAAAATGTTATTCTTATAATGCGGGGTTAAACAAATAAAAATATAGAACTAATTTTCTAGTTTTAAAATGTGTTTATTTGTGCTAAAATTATTGTATAGCGAGGTAGTATATATGGGAAAGGTTATATCACTTGTAAATCAAAAAGGTGGAGTTGGAAAAACAACTACAAGTATAAATTTAAGTAGTGCTTTAGGTCATTTAGGAAAAAGGGTTTTATTAGTTGACTTAGACCCTCAAAGCAATAGCACTACAGGTTTAGGACTTAATAAGGCAGATATAAATAAGAGTACTTATGATGTCATAATGCACACTTGTGAGGCAAAAGATGCTATTATTAAAACTAAATTTAAAAATTTAAGTATCATACCGTCTATGATATATTTAAGTGGAGTTGAAGTTGAATTATTTCAAATTGGAGCACATCAAAGTGGGTTCGTAATAGGCGACCAATTAAAAACTCAAATTGATAGTATAAAAGATAGATATGATTTTATATTAATTGATTGTCCACCTAATTTAGGAGTATTAACCTCTAATGCCCTCGCGGCAAGTGATAGTGTTTTAATACCAGTTCAATGTGAGTATTATTCACTTGAAGGTGTAACACAATTACTAAATACTATATTGTTAACACAAAGTAAGGTTAATCCAAAGTTAGATATAGAGGGAGTATTACTTACTATGCTTGATGGAAGAACTTTGGTGGGTTTGGAAGTAGTAGAAGATGTAAGGAAGTTTTTTAAAGAAAAAGTCTTTAATACGATAATACCTAGGTTAGTTAGATTAGTAGAAGCACCTAGTCACGGAAAACCTATACTTGAGTATGACCCTAAATGCAGGGGAAGTCTTGCTTACATTAATTTAGCAAAGGAAGTGATTGAAAGAAATGGAAACAAAGAGGAGAGCATTAGGAAGGGGGCTTGAACAATTATTCAGTAATGAAGCATTCAATATAGACGAGTTTGAAAAAAATATAGTTGAGAATACTTCAAAGGAAGATGTTCAAGAAATTAAATTAGACGAATTAAGAAGTAACCCTTATCAACCTAGAAAGATATTTGATAGTGAAAAACTAGAAGAACTTGCAAGTAGCATAAAAGACTTTGGTGTAATCGAACCTATCATAGTTAAGAAAAGCATTAAGGGTTATGAAATAGTCGCAGGAGAAAGAAGAAGTATTGCTGCAAGAAAAGCAGGACTTGAAACTATTCCTGCAGTCGTACGTGATTTTAGTGACGAAGAAATGATGACTATCGCACTTCTTGAGAATATTCAAAGAGAAGATTTAAATGTCATTGAAGAAGCAGTTGCCTATAAAAATATGATAGATACACTTCATTTAACACAAGAAGAACTTGCTAAAAAAGTAGGAAAAAGTAGAAGTCATATAACAAATATATTAGGTATACTAGGCTTACCTAAAAACGTACAAGATATGGTTTTATCAAATAAAATATCTATGGGACACGCTCGTGCACTTAGTAAATTAAATGACGAAGATAAAATTGTTAAAATGGCAGAAGAAACTGTAGAAAACAATTGGAGTGTTAGAGATTTAGAAAGTTCTCTAAGTGAAGGTAATTTTGAAAAGAAAGTTACTATAAAGAAAAGAGAAGAAAAAAATACTAAACACTTAAATATTCAAAATGTTATGAGAGAAAAAATAGGTACTTTAGTTAAAGTTAATAATAAAAATATAGTAATACCTTTTGAAAATGACTCTGACTTAGAAAGAATATTAGAAATTTTGAATATTGACATAGATGTAGATTAGGAGTAATATGAATTATAAAATTAATAGCATTGTTATTATGAAAAAGCCTCACCCCTGTGGAGAGAACTTATGGCTTATTACTAGGGTTGGTGTTGATATTAAGTTAAAATGCACTAAATGTGGTAGATGTATTATGATGGATAGATTAGAATTTGAAAGAAAATTAAAGAAAGTGGTGGAAAATGAAAAATAAGAGATTTAGTCCTATATTTATATTTATACTTATGACTTTTGGTACTATAATACTTAGTTTTGTATTATCTCTTTTTGATTTACAAGCAGAATATAGTAATGTTAATGCTTATACTAATACACTAAATAATAATGTAATACAAGTAGAAAACTTACTTAGTGTAAGTGGAATTAAATATATTCTTACTAATACAGTTAGTAATTTTATGAATTTTGCCCCACTTAGTATGTTAATTATTATTTTAATAGGTATAGGAGTATTAGAAAAAAGTGGTTTTGCAAAAACTTTCTTTACCTTAATAACCCAAACTTTAGGTAAAAATACTATAACATTTATGTTGATATTATTAAGTATTTTATCTAGTTTATTTGGAGAAATTGGTTTTGTATTAATGCTTCCTATAGGCGCTATGTTATTTAAATATGGGCATAGGCATCCCTTCGGGGGTATAATCGCGAGTTTTGCGGGTATATGTTTTGGATATGGTATAAATGTATTTATTTCAAGTACTGATAGTAGTCTACTAAATTTAACAGTTCTAGCATCTAAAGTAATAGACCCAAATTATAGTGTAGGTAGTTTCTTTCAATTATACATAATGTTAATAGCACTTATACTAGGCGCTATAATAATGACTAGAATTACTGAAAAAACAGTTATGCCTAAACTAGGTAAATATGAATTTGACGAAGTAGAAACTTTAGATAAAGTTAAATTTTCTAATAGAGAATTAAGAGGACTTATAGTAGCAATATTTTCAGGGTGTTTATATTTAATATTAATATTATATATGATTATACCAGGTCTTCCACTAAGTGGTATGTTACTTGACGATAATGCAATTTTATATATAGATAAATTATTTGGTGTTAATTCCTTATTTGGTCAAGGCTTTGTATTTATAGTAACATTTTTATTCATAGTAGTAGGTCTTGCTTATGGAGTAATGACTAGAAGTATTAAAAACAATAGAGATGTAAGTGAGTGTTTATCTTATTCATTAGATGGTATAGGTAGTATACTAGTATTAATATTTGTATCAAGTTTATTTATAAGTACTTTTGAAAAAAGTAATATAGGTTTATTAATAGTTTCATTATTAACTAATATAATAAATGGAGTAGACTTTTCTGGATGGGGTCTTGTAATAATTCTATTTGTAATATCCTTTGTAGCAGGTTTATTCCATACAGGTTTAGTTGGAAAATGGGAAGTTATGAG
>CANRGI010000024.1 GCA_947630095.1 uncultured Bacilli bacterium | reverse complement strand
AAAAAAGGTAAAAATCGTTTGTTTTTAAATAAAAAAATGCTAGTAAGATACATAAAGGGCTAAAATTTAATAGCCCCCTGAGGAGCCGGGAGGCTCCATTTTTGTTAAAGAAAACCCCCAGCTAGGCTGGGTGGTTCAAAAAAAGCTTAAGCGGTGATTTGAAAAGAAAAACTCCTTCTATTATAATAAATGTTGCGACTGTCAAGGAGCAACAAAATAATAGAAGGAGGTCGTTTAATGAAAAATATTCAAATAAACGATATAAAAAGTTTAGCACATACTAGTTGGAATTGCAAATATCATATAGTATTTACACCAAAATATAGAAGAAAAGCCATATATGTAACGAGGATATTAGTTAATCCACAACTTCTGTGTCAATAGGATGTTCGCCTTGCATTTATTTAACGAGTTGGCAGATATCGGCGATTTCCAACTCTATTTAGTTTTCAAATAACTTAATCTAGGTGTAAAATGTCAACCCTAAATTAAATAAAATTTATTTTTATTTAATTTTAATAAAAAATAGACAAATTGCACCATATACGATATAATTAAATACGAAAAGGAGGCATACTGTGAGAAATAAGGAAAAAGATACAATTAATATTGTAATAGGTAAACATATGGCTGAATTAAGAGCAAAATTTAATTTATCTCAAAAAGAAATATGCCAAGTTATTGGTGTTAATAGAAATACATATAAGGATTATGAAATAGGTAATAGAACAATACCACTTCAAATATTAAGAGATTTATCAAAATTTTATAAAATATCTTTTGATTATTTTTTTGAAGATATGCCTGAATTAAGTAAAAAAGAACAAAGACAATTATTTAGATATTCAACTGCTGTTGTTAATGATAAAGAAAAGTATATTGCATTAGATTTAACTAATCAAAATACTATGAAAGAATGTTTTGATAAAGAAGAAAAAAAGATACAAAGCAAAGTAAGATTAAAAGTTAAGCAATTGAGACTATATAATAACAAAACACAAGATGAAATTGCTAAATATTTAAATGTAGATAAATCAACATATAATAAATATGAAAATGGTAAAAGAAAGTTTAATAATGATGTAGTTAAAGAATTAGCAGAATATTATAATATCAAGGTTAGTGATATTGTTGATTAATAAGTGGCAGGAGTGACACGAAAAAATGGGTGTACCCAACACATAAATATCCGTCATTGCCGTCAATAAAATAGAAATGGAGGTAACTAATAATGGAAAAATTTAATTTGAAATGGAACTATACAAATAAACTTGTGAATGACCTATTAAAAATAAATAGAGCTAAAGAAGTTGTTGATTTACTTGAATTACCTGTATCTATTGAAGAAGAAATAAAGAAAGAAACAATAGCAAAAAGAGTTCATTATTCTACAAAAATAGAAGGGAATAAATTAAAATTAAATGAAGTAAAAGAAGTTATAGAAAATAATAAAGAGTCTTATGAAAGAAATGTATTAGAAGTTAGAAATTATTTTAATGCTTTAATGTATTTAAATAAAGAAGCTGAAAACAATAATACTATAACAGAGGAACTTATTTTAAAAACTCATAATTTAGTTTCAGGTAAACATTTAACTTATAAAAATCGTTTTAGAGATGATCAAAATGTTGTAAAGGACTCTGAAACAGGAAAAATTGTCTATATGCCTCCAGAAGCAAAAGATGTTAAAAATTTAATTAATCAAATGATAAAAGAATTTAATGGAAAAAATACAAATGATATTCCTATTCCAATAAAAGCAGGAATAGTTGCTTATGAATTTGTAACAATACATCCTTTTTGGGATGGTAATGGTCGTTTATCAAGACTATTAGCAACATATATTTTAAAATCATATGGTTATGATTTAAAAGGTTTTTATGTAGTAGAAGAATTTTACGATAAAAATATTGATGATTATTATAATTCTTTACAAATGGGATTACACCATAATTTCTATTTTGGTAGAAAAGATGCTGATATTACACAGTGGTTAGAATATTTTATTGAAACAATGGCAAATACTTTTGAAGCTGTTGGTGAAAGAGTAAAAGAAATTTATAAAAATAGTAAAGAAGAAATGAATATCATTGATACTTTAGATAAAAGAGAAAGATGGGTAGCAAATTATATAATTACTAACAATAAAATAAAAGCAAAAGATATTGCTAATCATTTTAAAATTAATATTGATACTGCAAATAATTGGATTAAAAAATGGATAGAAAAAGAGTTTTTACAAAGATTAGATGATAAACAAATAAGAAATGTTGATTATATACT
The DNA here is from genome assembly GCA_947630095.1 of uncultured Bacilli bacterium. Classification (GTDB taxonomy): domain Bacteria; phylum Bacillota_I; class Bacilli_A; order RF39; family UBA660; genus MGBC139354. Next base: position 9,786 of record CANRGI010000024.1, on the reverse strand, counting down.
AACTAAAAAATATTATGACGAATTAAAATAATCCGAAAATAAGCCGATATTAATCCGAAAATAAGCCGATATTTAAAAATATTGTTTTTAACATTTTTATATTTTATAGTATTGCAAAAAAGATTGTTATAATGTATACTTATGCTTACTAAAAAGGGTGGCTTATTTAATTTGTGAATCATAATTTTAAAATAATTAATGAAATTAAAAATTTTAATATTAAAATCAGATAAAATGTAGAAAAAAGTCACTTTTTTTGATATAATCTAATATCATATATTAAATATATTAAAGGAAAAAATGAAAAAAATTGTTTGAGGGAGAAATTGGTATGAAAAGTAATTTTTATAAGTATTTAGTTATTTTATTTTTGATGGTATTTTTATTACCTATGACTGTTTTGGCACAAGAAAAATTAGAATTAAAAGTAGATAAATCAGACTTGGAAATTGGTGATGAAATTATTGTTAGTGTGAGTGTTCCTGATGGAACGGATATGTATGCTTTTTTAGCCACTTTAAAATACGATACTAATGTATTTCAAAGAATTGACGAGACTGATTTCTTAATTACCGATACGGAAAGTATTTCTTATAATCAAGAAAATAATAAATTTGGAATTGTTAATCGTTTGGGAGAAATTACTTCGGATGGAGTTCTTTTTCGAGTTCGTTTAAAGGTAAAAAAAGATGCCAATGTAGGCGATACCAATATTGCTTTAACGAATATTTCGTCGTCGGATGGTGGTAGCAAAACGACTTTTCCTACGACTTCTATAAAAGTGTCTGTAACGCGTGATGCGATGGAAGGAGAAGTGCTTCCTGGTAATCAGGAAAATGTAATAACAGAAGATGAAGAAACGATTATTACTGCTTTTACCAATATTCCTATTTTAATTGTTGCTTTCATTGTTTTTGTTGCACTTGGCGTATATCTTGTAATTTATGCTCGAAAAAAAGAAAAAAATAAAAAAGTAATTTGGATTTTTGGAACGTTTGAAATATTATTGCTTCTTTTGTTCATTTTTCTATTATTATCAAATTACAATAAAAAAGATGTTAATCAAGATGGCATAAAAGATTATAATGATGCTCAAGAAATTATCGATTATTTAATCAATATGGAAGGACAGTTAAATTCGTCGACAGATAATCCAACTTCTCCATCGCAAGTAAGTACTTCCCGTCCTAGTCATAATTATGATACTAATAATGATGGGAAAGTAGATATTGAAGATGTAGGACAAACTACCGAAGATGTTACTAAAAAGACGAGTGTTAAATTAACAGAACAAAATTTAGATAATGAATACTATGTAAATAAAGGAGAAATTACCCTTCGATTTACTGCTCAAATATCTCCTAAAGAAGTTAAAATTAAACAGGTTAAGATTAATGATCAATATTATGATGTAACTTTTGTCAATGATGCGTATATAGTTACATTAGATATTCCAACTAGTGCAGGAAAATATGACTTTACCATTTCTGAAGTAGTACTTGATACTGGTAAACATGTTTCTACTTCTTTAAAAATAACGCGAGAAATTTTAAAAGAAGTTCCTTATGTTAGTCAATTAAATCTTGATGAATCAAGTGGAACTTTAACTTTCGAATTAAACGATGTGGATAATGCCTTTATTAGTGGTAAGGCTAACATTTATGAAGGATCTAATCTCGTTATTAGTGGAGCAGTTGAAAAAGATAAGACAACACTTGTGTTTGAAACAAAAGAAGATGTTTCTTATACGATAGAAATAATCGGTAGTTATGATCTCGATAGTGATCCAAACGATGGTAATAACTATTACGATAATCAAGATATGTATACAAAATCTTTTGTTCTTGGAGGTGACTATCATTTCACTTTAACGAATTTTTCGATAACGGATGCCATTCAACAAAATGAAACACCGGTTATATCATTTGTAAGTACCAATAATCGTGATGCTAGTATTCAACTTACTAATATGACTATCGACGATAAAAGTAATAACTTTGTGATTACGAAACAAGATGGAAATAATTACGAAGTGCAATTAGTAGGTGCAGATACAACTCCTGGGAAACATACCGTAACACTCAACGATGTTGAATTAAATCAATTAAAAACATTTTATAACGGTGAAGATTATACAACTAACACATTAACCTATACCGTTTTAAAAGATGCTCCTTTAGTGGAAGATTTAACGGTTATAGATAATGATGCAAACAAAAGTGTTAAAGTTAATTTCAAGTTTAAAGATACTACTTCGGCTACAAATAAATTAACTGTGGTCTTAATTGATTCTATCGGTAGAATTGTCACCCAACAAGAAATTTCAAAAGGTGATTTAAAGGATAATATAGAACTATCTTTATCTTATTCAAATAATGTAGATGGTTATTATACAGTTAAAGTTTTAGGTGATTACGAATTGTCTGATAGTTATACTTTTACGAAGAAAAGTTTAGGAGAAACTTCCATTTTAGTTACTAAAAACATTTATATTGAAAAAATGTATGTTACAAATAATAATAATCAAGAATTAAGTAATAACAATTTATATGTCACTAAAAATCAAAAGAACTATCAGGTTGCTATTGAACTTTATGTTGATAAAAGTATTAATGAGTATGCGAGAGCGCAATATAAGAGAAATAGTGACTATTCTCGGGTTTCAACTATTACGATAAATGGTCTTAATTATCAAGCGTCATCCGTTTCTGGCTATACGAAATCTAAGGTATTTTTAATAGTTCCTGCTGAATCAGGAATTCTTGATATTAAAGTTTCAAGAGTTCAATTAACACTTACTGGATACTATAATATGTTATATAATGATCAATTTTCGGTGCCTCAAAAACAGATTACCATCGAAGTGTTAAAAGACAAGCCAACTATTCAAAACTTGAATATTACTGATGACTATAATCAAGGCCAAGTCACTTTTGACTTTGATGTTGTGCTAGATAAAAATGCGGTGGGTAATGAAAATGATTTCAATAATGGAACTATTCAATTGGGTAGTCAGTCTGATCCAATTATTCCTGGTCACAATACTGTAACGTTTGATAATGTTGAAAAAGATCAAAATCTCGATTTGATTTTTAAAGCAGATTACGATTTAGATACGGATGCTTTAAACGATTTAACTGGTGAAATGAATGAATTTAAGAATGAGACTTTATTTACCGTTAAATATGGATTATATGACCAAAAAATTTATGACAACATTGCAATTGAGAATACCCAAGTAATTAGCGAAAAAGATAATTCTTATTTTGAAAAGAATGAAAAAGTAAAATTAAATTTCACTATCACAGGAATTGATGAAAAATTAGATGCTTCTTTAGATAAAGTAATTATCGATAATAAGGAATATGCTGTGACTAAAAATGAAGATCATTATGAATTAATTTTAGATGGTTACTATAGTTTTGGTAAAAAGAAAATAACTATTAATGATATTCTTTTAAGTAATGGTAAAAAGGTAACTTTAAAGAATACTGCTATCTTTCAATTAGAAGTATTAAAAGACCCTGTTTTGATTAATGATTTTACTTATGAAGTAGTAAATGATGATGTCAAAGTAAGTCTATCTTTAAAAGATACGGATGGTGCACTTGTTCAAAATGCAATGATTTTAATAACTGATGAGAGCGGAAATGTTGTATACTATGAAGATTATCAAAATGAAATTACTTTCTATGAAAATCAAAGTTTAAGATATTATGTTAAAGTAATCGCTACTTATGACCGTGATCTTGATCCGACCGAAAAGAGTGCTAATTATATTGAAAATGAAGTTCTTCTTAATGAAATTATCTCATTAGAAAAGAATAATATCGAACTAAAGAATATCTCGGATGTCAATCTATATAAGATAGAAAATAAAGATGGTGAAGAAGTTATTACACTTATAGAAGATGTATCTGTAAGTGATCTTCGTGAAAACTTTAGTCAGTATTTTGTTGAAATTGAAATGGATTATATGCCAACTACTCGAGCACGTATTTTGAACGTGATCGAAGATGAAGATACGAATATGCTCACTTTATCTTTAAAATATGAATATGTAACCAAAGAAGGCGCTAAATCTCAAATTATTCGTGTTGATTTTGGTACGACTAATGGAGATATGGTTAAAAATGAAACACATCCTGAAACAGCACTTAAAGTATTACTTGAAAGACTTCAAAAGGGTGAAGATGTGACTTTAAATCGTAACTATGATGCAAGTCTTGCTAGTGTAGATACTAATACTTATGTAACAGGTAATTATAGTGGTCATTTCAATGGTAATGGTTATACCATTATAAATTTATCGAAACCTTTATTTGATAATATTGAAAATGGGACTGTTGAAAATTTAAAAATTGATACGGTTACTATGACTTCTACTAGTGAGCATGGAATTCTTGCAAATACGGCAAAAGAGGAGACTATTAAGAATGTCTTTATCAATAATGTCAATCGAACAGGTGCTCCAAATGGAAGTGGTTTGTTAATCGGGACAGTGAAAAATTCGACAATCGAAGAATGTCGTGTAGTTAATTTTAAAATGAGTGATGCTGGCGGTTACCCTCAACAAATAGGCTCATTAGTTGGAATATTACAATCTTCTACTGTTAAAAATTGTTATGTCGATGGTACGTTATCTACTTCTTGGAACTATGATAGTAGTTTTATTGGAAATGTTTCTGGTAAGTCTTATCTATTAAATAACTATTCAAAAGTTGCATATTCCAATTGGGGTACTACTATTAGTTGTAGTTTTGCTTGTGCTACTGCAGATGTTGTAATGAAAAATAACATTGACGTAGGTACCTATGGCGGTGGAGGTACTATTGTTCCTTTCACAAATAACATGTCGGCCGAATCGGAAAATAACTACCATTTATTAGGAAATAAAACGCTTGACAAAGCAGGCGTTACTGCAATTACAGTTGACCAAGTTAATGAAGATTTATTCAAACAAGCAAATTTTGATACTTCTCTTTGGTATTTACGAAATACTTCTATCGATTATCTTCCAACACTTATTCAAGAAACGAAGACAAAATTAGAATCAGTAAGTGGATATGAAAGTGATAAAGAAATTTTATATAGTAATTTAAAGAAGATAATGCCTTTCTATGACGATAATAAAATTATTGAAATGGGAAAAAATGTAACTAATGAATTGTTGTTAAGTGAAGAAATTACGCATATTGTTCCAATTGCCAAAGATGGTAATCTTGTAACATACTTAACTACTGAATCACCAAAGAAGATAAGTAAAATAATCATTATCTTTAAAAACGGAATGACTATGGAGTTAAATGTTACCTATGATAAGATTTATGATATGGTAGCAACTTACAAAGTGAATGAATTAAATATCGATTATCATTACAATCATTACGTTATTAATTCTGATTCTCAAGTAGTTAATAATTTAACGAATTATTTACAAGGTTTAGATTACACGAATAATTTAGATATATTAACGACTGGTAATGATAGCCGAATTTATCGTGATTTTTATAACGATACTACAAAAAAAGAATTAAAAGAATTTGTTTTAAAATACTTATCAAATAGTAATTATACAAACACTTCAAACGACGATAATATTAATAGTTATATTGAACGTGAAGTAAAACTAGATCAAAGAATAGAAAAAGCATTATATACTTATAATTACTTTAGACGTTTCTATGACCTAGAAGTTAATGGTATGAAGTTATATGACTTTGTTCTATTCAATATGCAAGGCTTTAATGAGAATTTGACTTTATCAAAAATTGTGGATTTATACTTTAGAGATGGAACTGGAGCAAAGTTTAATACAGGCGCAACAGATACAAGTTATGTTAGTCTTCTTAGTGAATACACTGGACTTGATCATATATCTGATTTATTAGAATATGTTGTTACTCATATAAGTGATTACGATATGGATGAGTGGACAAAAAGTCAATTCAAAGGTATTTTAGTAGAAATTCCAGTAGAAGGACATGAAGATGATATTGATTATACTTTATGGGATCATTTAAGTACGGAAGATACGGCTCATAGTGGATCAAAATATAAAGTTCATAATTATGTTTTACCTATTTTGACGCTTCCTGAGACAGCGGGTTATATTATTTCTGCTCCTGCGCAATTTACAATCGGTGCTCAAAGAGTTTATATGACTGATCCAACGGATCCGAATGAGTTAGAACCATTTAAAGAGAAGATGAGTGCTTATATTGGACGTATTTCTTCTTACTACAATACGATTTATGATATTTTGGACGATCGCACTTTACTTAATAATATGCATTTATTTCAAATTGATAAACGTACGACGAAAGATGTAAGTGGAGCATCGGTCTTCAATATGCCATATACGACGGAAGAATTATTCCATAAGAATTTTGATGAGGTTGTTAACCTTTGGCCAGCAGAATATGGAGTTAATGCTGGTAACTGGGGTGATCATTTGGAATGGAATGTTGCTGGATTTATGGATTCGAAATTGACAACGGATGGTACGATTGATCCTGGACATCCAACATTTATGACTTGGTCTCATGAAACGGCCCATTACTTCGATGCTCGATTGTTCTTAGAAAATTATGGTCGAAGATTTAACGCTGGTGGAGAAGATTATTGTGAAGGATTCTTAATGCAACAATTTGGTTCTCGTGATATTGTTATGAATTTAACGGTAAAATATAATAGTGATCAACGAGTTGCTTCAAATATGACTCCTGAAAGAATTAATAGTAAAGCAAAAATTAAAGATTTCTATAGTAAAGTATTTGAAACACTTTATGTAATGGATTATATCGAAGCACAAGCATTTATGAAATTAACGAATGAACAAAAAGCAGTCTTAGGTTTTCAAGCAAATTATCCAGATGTAGAAAAATATGAAAATACAAATGAATTTTATAAAGCACGTTTGGTAACACAATATAAACAATTAACTGCAGAAGAATGGGAAGCAATGGAGTTAAATGATATTGACGATTTGATTAAAAATAGAATTACAATGGTACCTGGATTATATGAAGTTGGTTCTCGTGGAGACAATTTATATGGTGGTGAAGGTATTGCTAATATTCACTGGTATCAACCTTGGAACCCAAATGGTAGACCTGATTCTTATTCATTAAAGTGGATATCTTACGAAATGTTAGGCTATGCTGGTTATGACGAAGGATTTATTGAATACGCAAGTAATAAAGATAATATTACTAAAGACGGAGTTAACAACTTTAAATCTGATTCGATGGCGCTTAAAAAGATTACAGGATACGATTCGATGGACGCATATAAAAAGGATCGTTTTGCTACAACAAAAGAAAAACTTGAACATCTTAAATACATCGATATTAATGAATATGCTCAAAAGTTCTATGATGCTTTAGTTAAAGATGCAGCGGAAATGAAAGCAAAAACGGATAAAATTTTTGCCAATGCTGGTGGCGAAGATAAGTGTCTAAAAAATAATTACTGGTGTGCACAATCTGTGATATCGGCTCGAAATTATCCGAATAGTTCACAAGTAAGAGAAGATTTGTATTTTGTACTTAAAACATCTACGAATGATTTTATAGGTGATATTTTCTCAGATGATGTTAATCAGACATACGATTTTGATATTCAAACTAATAATGATTAAGGTAAGTTATCTTACATATTTAATGAATTTAATATAAAATTCTTATTAGACATAACACTAAAACCTTATATTCCTAAATTAATTATAACAGGTTATTGATGTTATGTCTTTTTTGTTTGTTTTAAATGTTTTATGAGGTATTTTTATTAATTAAATATTTATTGGTGTATATTTAGGAAAATACTAATACAAAGAAAAAAGAATAATAAAGAAAAATTCATTATTTCAGGTAAGAAAAGAGAAAATAACGAAACAGATTTTGAAACATTAAAGATGTAATTAACGAACTTAAAGGTAACTGTCTTACAAAAAAGTGCATACTATACTAAAAGTAAGTTATATAGTATAATTATATCGGTGATAAAAATGTCTAAAATATATGTGAAATGTCCTGCTCTTTTTTAAAAGTCGAATTTGTTTTAACAGAGAAAGGTAATGAATTATAATTAATTTAATGAAAAAGTTTAGTATAAAATATAAGGAGAAAAAATGAAAAAAGAATTACTTTTAAAAATTATAAAATATTTAATAAGTGAAAAGAATTATGATATAGAAGTGCCTCATTCTTATGAAGAATTAAAAAAATTATATAAAGCACTTGTTAATATTAGATTACCAAAACCTTTAGGTGAAGATATTTTGACTTTGGAAGACAAATATTTAAAATTAGAATTACAAGATAAAAAAATAACTGATGTTAACGATTTAAAAGAAAGTGAAAAAAATATTATATTGTGGAAAGGAGATATTACTACTTTAAAATGTGATGTTATTGTGAATGCTGGTAATAGTGAAGGATTAGGGTGTTTTAACTCAAGTCATGTTTGTATCGATAATATGATACATACTAATGCAGGTATGAGATTAAGATTAGAGTGTAATGATATTTTAAAAGGAGAAGAAATACCAACAGGTGGTTATATTGTGTGTAATGCTTATAATTTGCCTAGTAAAAAAGTGATTACGACTGTTGGACCTGATATATATGATAAAGTAACAAAACAAAATGAAATAGATTTATCTAACTCTTATAAAGGACCTTTGGAGTATGCAATAAAAAATAATTTTAATTCAATAGCGTTTCCTAGTATATCTACAGGATTATTTGGTTACCCAATAGAACAAGCCAAAGTAATTGCTTATAATTCGGTTAAAGAAGTATTAAACAAATACGATACTAATATAAAAGTTGTATTTAATGTTTTTAGTGAGAGTGATTATAATGAATACAAATCTTTATTTAAAAATGAAAGAAAAAATTAAAGAAGCCGATTCTATTGTAATAGGAGCAGGTGCAGGTTTATCTACTTCGGCAGGAGTAAACTATGGAACAAAGGATTTTGATAAGTTATTTTCTGAATTAGTTAAAAAATATGGATTTACTGATATGTACACATCAAGTTTTTATGATTTTGATACTGAAGAAGAAAAATGGTCTTACTGGGCAAAACATATTAACTATTTATGTATAGGAATGAGTGCAACAGAAGTTTATAAAGATTTGTTTGAACTTGTAAAAGATAAAGATTATTTTGTATTAACTACTAATGTTGATAGGCAATTTTTAAAGGCAGGTTTTAAAGAAGAAAAAATATTTGAAGTACAAGGTGCTTTAACTAAAATACAATGCGCAAATGCTTGTCATAATAAAATATATGATAATACCCAAATGATAAAAGAAATGTTAAAAGAAGATAAAAATTGTAGGATACCTTCTAGGTTAGTTCCAAAATGTCCTGTGTGTGGTGGTAATATGGAAGTAAACTTACGAAAAGATAATTTCTTCGTTGAAGACGATTATTGGTATGAACACGAAAAATCTTTTCAAAAATTTATAAATGATAATAAAAAGAAAAAAATATTATTTTTAGAATTAGGAGCAGGATTTAATACCCCAAGTATTATAAGATATCCCTTTGAAGAATTAACTTCTAAATTAAAAAATGCTTATCTAATTAGAGTAAATAATAAATATGCTTTTGTACCAAGTGATATAAAGGATAAGTCATTAGAAGTACTAGGCGATATTGCTAGAGTTATAAAAGAAATTAGAGATTAATTTTATAATACAATTACTAATGGTATGAGCAATTATTAAAATGTTAAAACTCTTTGACAAAGTTCAAAAGGTCTTTGGTAGATTT
>CANRGI010000023.1 GCA_947630095.1 uncultured Bacilli bacterium | reverse complement strand
GTATAACCATAATATAAATGAGTGTATTTACTAGTAGGTGTACTAACTCCAGCGACTAATTCGTCATTTTGTTTATCGTATATAACTGAACAAAAATCGAGATAATTACCAAGTTCTTTAAATATACGCACATTTATATCTTTATATAAATAGTTAGTTAAAAGGTGAACTTGGGCATCATAATTTATTTCATATTCTTCGTAGTGTTTTAATGCATCTTTCATTTCAGAGTGTTTATACCCATTAACACTAATTATATTATCCTTATTATATGGTTCACTACCAATATAAAATAAACTATAAACCATCTTGGCAATTTTAACATTTTTTATAACTTGACTCTTTACCCTAAAATCAAGCGGACATCTTTTATTTAAAGCATCGTTAATGTCTTCTATTTGAAATTCATTACCTTTGTATGCTATAAATGCAAGTCCATTTCTTTCATTATTAAATCCATTTCTCATATTCATATATTTTTCCTCCATAAGTAATGTATTATTCTAACACAAAAATTTTTCTTTGTCTATAAAAAGGGTAGGGAAAAGAAAAAACAAACTTATCTAAATAATTCATAAATTCATTTAAAGAATTAAACTCAAACTCCATAATTTTATAATTATTTTTATTATAATATTTATACATATTACCTCTCTAACTTTAAATTTTTAAGTCCTTTATAATATTTATTATTAGAACTTATTTCTTTCATATTACCTATAATAGTATTAATATCGTCTTGACTTAAATTTTTAACAACATTAATAGTTAAAGTATCTTCTACAGGTACTCCATTTATTTCTTTTCTATATACTTTCCCAATACCGCGTGTAGATACTATATGTTGTATTCTAGTTTTATATACTGCATTTCTAAATTCCCACATAAACTCTAATACTTCTTCATTTGGATATAAAGATTTTTCTAAGTTCTTATCATAATCAAAGAATATAGTATCAAATCTATCTAAAGTAGACGCATCTAATGTTTGTCTTCCAATATATTCTGTGTTAATTCCTTTACCCCAAGTATTACCTGCTGTAACTATTCTAAAGTTAGGGTTTTTATCAATTGTTTCGTGAGGAAAAGCCATATAACCATTAGCAATAGCCGAATTTATAACTATAAGTGCTGATGGGTCAGAGTTATCAATTTCGTCTAAAAAGAATAAACCTCCATTTTTAAATGCTTTATAAAATTCAGTTTCTCTATAATTTCCTCCTGCATCTATAAACCCTGTTAATTTAAATTCATTACTAGCATTATTAGTGTAATACATCTTTAACCCAAGTGCTTCTGCTACTTGACTAACTGCCACATTTTTCCCACTTCCAGCAGGCCCTACTAACATAATAGGTTCGTCTAACTGAGTTTCCCTTAATATTTGTTCAAATTTCTCATGATAAAACCCTCCAGTAGTTTGACTAATTATAACATCATTTAATTTAATTATATTACTAACAGGAATATTTAATTTTTTAGTATATTCTTTTATTAATTCTTCTAATTTATCTTTTAAAGCATTATTTATTTTATCATTTAAATTAAATTCTTTTATACTATCTCTAATACTTAGTAATATTTGCTTTTGAGTTTCTTTATCTATTTGTTTATTTATATTATCTTTTATTTTATTTTTAAGTTCTAAAGAATTTAAATACTTATTTAAAATTTCATTTAATTTATCACTAAATATATCACTTTCTTCTTTTACTATAATATTTTTATCTATTACCTCTTCATTTAAATTATAAAATACTCCATTTTTAACATAAGTATTACTATCCATTTCAAATATTTCATTGCAAAAATCACTTAATACTTCTTTATCATTTGAATACATTATCTCGTTATTTTCTTTAGTATAACCATAATATAAATGAGTGTATTTACTAGTAGGTGTACTAACTCCAGCGACTAATTCGTCATTTTGTTTATCATATATAACTGAACAAAAATCGAGATAATTACCAAGTTCTTTAAACATATGCACATTTATATCTTTATATAAATAGTTAGTTAAAAGGTGAACTTGGGCATCATAAATTAAACCATATCCTCTAAAATGTTTTAATGCCTCTTTCATTTCAGAGTGTATATAACCACTAACACTAATTATATTATCATTTCTATATGGTTCAGTATCAACATAAAACAAATTATAAACCATCTTGGCAATTTTAACATTTTTTGTAACTTGACTCTTTACCATAAAATCAAGTGGGCATCTTTTATTTAAAGCATTTTCAATATCTTTTATTTGAAATTCATTACCTTTGTATGCTATAAATGCAAGTCCGTTCCTTTCATTAAATATTTTTTGCATATTTATCCTCCATAAGTAACATATTATTCTAACATAGTAATACATCTTTGTCTATAAAAAGGGTAGGGAAAAGAAAAACAGAATTATCTAAATAACTCTGTTTTAAATTTAGTTATATTATCATTCATTATAGTTAAATAATCGTCATTATTCTTTTTATGTTCGTCACTAATAGTATACATCGGGTCTATTTCTAATTTCTCTAAATTATTATCAGTTATAAACTTTTCTATTTCTTCAGGTAATTTTTTATTTCCTAAAGTATAGATATATTTAACATCTTCTCTTTGTATAGCCGACTTAGCATCATTATAATTTTTAGTTATATTTTCATTGTCTTGGTCTAAAGATATAATATTAAGTCCGTATTTACTTAAGAAACTAAACGCGTCGTCTGTAACTAATAGATATTTCCTAATAGCGTTTCTTCCCATCATAGTAAGTTCAACATCAACTTCACTTATTTTTATCTTAAGTTCTTCATATAAATCATTAATTCTATTTTGATTATATACATTAGTTTCATAGTCATTTAAAGTAGATTTAACATTTCTTGCTATCATTAAATAATTAGATGGGTCAAGCCATAATTCTACAATATCTTGATTATAATGTAACCCTTTAGTCGCATCTATTATTTTAAGGTCTCCATTTTTATTTAAGAATTCAACTGCTAAATTAACTTCGTCACTAACTCCAGCATATACAAAATAATCTCCACTAGCATACATATCTTCTTGTTTATCAGTTAATTTATATTCTTCTAAATTAGCCCCACTTGGATAAATACTAGATATATTACTGTATTCCCCGTACATATAGTTAGTCGCATATTCAATAGGATAGTATGTAGCATAAAGATTTACATCTTTACTATCACTTTCATTAAAACACCCTGATATTATAAATAAACTCATTAATATTACTAAAAACCTTTTCATTTCTTCTCCTTTACAGGTGGCATATCAATACCGCTCCCGCCAAATGGATGGCACTTTAATATCCTCACCATACCTAAATACGAACCTTTAATTATACCAAACCTATTAATACATATCTTCGTATACTCACTACACGTAGGCATAAACCTACATTTCATATGCGTATGTAGTGGGGTAGACTGATATAAATTAATTAATTTAATAACAATTTTTTTCATATCCATAATCTATTATACTAAAAAAAATAAGAAAAATAAATAACTATACTATTTTTTGTTTATTAAATTTGTTATAATATTATTGAATAAGGGAGGACTTTATGAAATCTTTAGAAAAATACGGAATATTTATGAGTGATAGTAAACTTCTTAAAGTAGCCTTAACTCATACATCTTATGCTAATGAACATCACTTAGAAAGTTATGAAAGACTAGAGTTTTTAGGAGATGCTGTTTTAGAATTAGTTTCAAGTGATTATATATATAGAAAGAATAATTATAACGAAGGAGAAATGAGCAGAAAGAGAAGCCTATATGTATGTGAAAATGCTTTATATGAATATGCTAAAGATATAAACTTAAAAGATTATATTAAAGTAGGTAATGGTATTAAAGAAGCAAATAAAACTGTAATAGCCGATGTATTTGAAGCAGTGATAGGCGCGATGTATTTAGAACTAGGCCTTGATACAGTTAGAAAATTCTTTAATGATTTAATCGTGCCTTATATTGAAAGTGATGTAGATTTTTTAATGGACTATAAAAGTACTTTACAAGAACTTGTCCAAACTGAAAAAAAGAGTGTAGAGTACATAGTAATCCGTGAAGGAGGCCCTGCTCATAAGAAATTCTTTACTGTTACAGTAGAAATAGATGGAATAGTTTATGGTACAGGTACAGGAAGAAGTAAAAAAGAAGCAGAACAACACGCGGCAAGAGAAGCAATTAAAAAACACGCTTGAGAGGTGGATATATGTATATAAAAGAAATAAAGTTAAATGGTTTTAAGAGTTTTGCAGATAAAGTTAATATAGAATTAAATAGAAATTTTACAGGTATAGTAGGCCCAAATGGAAGTGGTAAAAGTAATATAGTAGATGCCTTAAAATGGGTTATGGGGGAGCAGTCAGTTAAAACACTACGTGGTGAAGCAGGTATGACTGATATCATATTTAATGGTTCTGCTAGTCGTGAAGAAGCGAGAAGTGCTGTAGTAAGTATTGTACTTAATAATGAAGATAGAACACTACCTATTGATTATACAGAAGTTGAAATCAAAAGAGTACTTTATAAAACAGGAGAAAATGAATACTATATAAATAAGGAAAAAGTAAGACTTAAAGATATAACAGAATTATTTTTAGACTCATTTTCCTCTAAAGAGTCACTAAGCATAATCCCACAAGGTAAAATAAGTGAAATCTTAAGTGATAAACCAGAAGAGAGAAGAACTATTATTGAAGAAGCAGCAGGAGTACTTAAATATAAAGGTAGAAAAGAAGATACTTTAAAAAAATTATCTAGGACTAATGATAACTTAAGCAGAATTAATATGATAATAAGTGAACTTGAAACCCAAGTAGCCCCTTTAGAAGAACAAGCAAAAAAAGCAAAAATCTATAAAGAAAATAAAGAAAAACTAGAAAAAATAGAAATAGCCCTTATAGCCAATGACATAGCCTCTCTTAATGACGAATTTAATTTAATTAAAGAAGAAGCAAATGATTTAAGAGTTAAACTTGCTACTTTATCTAATACTGAAATAAAAGAAAAAACTAACTTAGAAAAACTTAAACTAAAAAGAACTGATTTAGATACACGTATATCTGAAACTCAAAAGAGTTTAATGGTTGAAACTGAAACTTTAAATAATATTAATAATAAGAAAGAATTACTTAAAGAAAGAAGTAAATATAATAAAGATAGTGACGAAGTTAAAAATAATCTATCAAGATTAAAAGAAGAAGTATTTAAAAGAAAAGCATCTTATGAAGCAATCAGATTAAAGTATGAAAGTGAATTAGTAAAAGAAAAGAATTTACAAAGTGAAGTAGATAATATTACTACTGAATTAAATAGTATAAATAGTGAAGTAGATTTATTAAATAATAAAATAAGAGAACTTACTAATAAAAAATTTGAATTAAATAGTAAAAAAGATATTATAGTTTATAATATTGAAAATATGTCTAAAATACCTTATGCAGTTAAAAGTGTTTTAAATAATCCTAGTTTAAATGGTATAGTAGATAGAATAGGTTCACTTATTTCTACTAGTGATATTTATGCTACTGCAATAGATACTGCCTTAGGTAGTCAAGTTAATAATATTGTAACTAAAACTGATACTGATGCTAAAGAAGCAGTAACTTATTTAAAGAGAAATAAAAAAGGTCGTGTTACTTTTTACCCAATGAACTTAATAAAACCCAAATCTATAGACCCTGAAATATTAAAGGTAGTTGAAACTTTTGATGGTTTTATCAGTATAGCAAGTAAATTAGTTACTTATGATAATGAATACTATAATATTATAATGAATACACTAGGTAATATAATTGTAGTAAAAACTATAGACGACGCAATAAAAATAAGTAAAAGTATTTCTTCAAGATATAGAATTGTAACACTAGAAGGAGAAATAATCAATGTAGGAGGTTCTCTTACAGGCGGTTCACTTAATACTAATGGAGTACTTAATGAAAAGACAGAACTTGATAATATAGTTAAAAATATTAAATTAATTACTCAAGAATTAACTACTAAAGAAAGTGATTTAAAAGAAGCCCTTTATAATCAAGGTGTAATAAATAATAATTTAAGTAAAAAGAATATTGAATTATTAAAACTAAAAGAAGCAAATAAAGTATTATTAGAAAGAGTTAATGACGAATTTGATACTTTAACTAAAACTAATGACGAAGTTAGAGATTTATCTCAAGAAAATAATGCTTCAGATAGTGAATTAGATAAGATTTTAAAAGAAATTTATAAAGTAGAAAATAGAAAAAATGAATTAGAAAGAAAACTAGAAGACTTAATAAATGAAAGAACTAATATTATTGAAGATATTAAAGAAGGAGAAACATCTAGTAATAAATATGAAAGTAAAGTAAAAGAAATTAATACTAAACTTAATTCATTAAATGTAAAAGAAACTAAATTAAATATAAATTTAGATAATTTACTTAATAAATTAAATGAAGAATATACTATGACTTTTGAACACGCTAGAAACAACTATACTCTTGAAATGGAAGAAGACGAAGCGAGAAATACTATAAGTGATTTAAAGAGATTAATTAAAAGTTTAGGAGAAGTATCTCTAAATAGTATAGAAGAATATGAAAGAGTAAGTAATAGATATAACTTTTTAAATGAACAAAAGAAAGATTTAGAAGATAGTGAAAATAATTTACTTGCAATAATAAGAGAAATGGACGACATTATGATAGATAAATTTGCATCTACTTTTAAAAAAGTCAATATTGAGTTCGGACACGTATTTAAAGAGTTATTTGGTGGGGGAGATGCACATCTTGAAATGACAGACCCGACTAACGTACTTGAAACAGGAGTCCTTATAGTTGCTAACCCTCCAGGAAAGAAACCAGGTTCAATTAATTTACTTAGTGGTGGAGAAAAAACTTTAACAGCAATAAGTTTATTATTTGCAATTATGAATTTAAAAAATGTTCCTTTTGTAATATTAGACGAAGTAGAAAGTGCACTAGACGAAGTAAATGTAGATAAATTTGGTTCTTATATAAATTCATATAAAGGAAAAACACAATTATTAGTAATAACTCATAAAAAGAAAACAATGGAATATCTTGATTTGTTATATGGTATAACTATGCAAGAAAAAGGAGTAAGTAAATTAGTTAGTGTTAAACTTGAAGATATAGAAGAAGTCAAAAATTAAAAGTTAGTTTTTCACTAACTTTTTTACATTATCTTGACTATAAAAATTCTCCCAAGCACTTTCTAACTCACTAACTGCTTCTAATAATTTCTTTTGAGAAGTAAATACTTTATTTAAAGTAGGTTTTGTATAATTAGGTAACTCATAACTTATATATTTATTATTTCTAAGTTTAATAGCAAAACCTCTAGTTTCTAACATAAGTATTAATGTTTTATAATCTCTATCACTTAATTCATTTCTATGTGAAATTAATTCGTCTTTCGCGTGTACTACTTTACCTACATAAAAGTTAATTATTCTAGTATTTAATTGATATTGAGAGTTAACATCTATAGAATAAAATTTCTCTACAATTTTAGCACTTATTATTTTACCATTTTCTCTATTATATATTATTTGTAAACTAGGTTTATATTGATTATCCATAATTTATCCTCCTAAATTAATTTTAAAATATTTTCTTTCTTAAATATATTATCCCATTTATTCTCTATATTACTAATTTCTACCATCATTTCTTCTACAGAACTAAATACTTTAATAGGTACTAAAGTAGAGCAACCTATATATTTATTATTTTTAAGTTTAATCGCATCTCTATATAAATTATGAAGTAATAATTTAATTAAAGTATTATATTCATAATCACTTAAATTTTCTCTAAACATTAAAGTATCTTTTATATTTATTACTTCTCCTACATAAAATAAAAAACATTTTTCCATTATATCTATATTCATATCAGCATTAATATAAGCAAACTTTTCTTTAATTTTAACTCCGTACACTTCTCCAGTCTCACTTTTAGCATATTCTATTTCTAAACTAGGTTGATTATTCATAATTTTCCCTCCATAAGAAAGTATTCTAACATACTTCATAACAAAAGTAAACTACCACATATGGGTAGTCTATTTTCTTTTTATTAATTTATTTTCTTCTTCACTATAACCTAAACTATAGTAATAATTTAATTCATTTTTAAGTTCTTCTAATTGTTTTTTATAGTCTACTTTATTAACTTTAACTTCTTCTAATTTATTTGATTTATCTTTCTTTAATTCCTCTAAAATCTCTTTTTCTCTAATAATTTGCTTTTCTAAGTATTCTAGTTCCTTATCTTTTCCATTTTTATCTTTTTTATTATATTTATATATTTTATAAAGGAACCCTTCAAAAATAGCCCCGATAGGTAAAGTAACTGTAGAAAAACCTAAACTCCAAAATGTAGCATAATTTAAAGTGCCAAATATAGTATTAACTTGAGTAGTTAAAGGGTTAACTCCAGTGCAAACATAAAATATTATATTAGCCCCTAGAGTAGACGCTAATGCTACTGTAGGTAATACTACTGGTATATAATGTTTTTTAACATTTTTATTTTCTTCTGTTAATTTAGTTATTTGCTTTTCCATTTCTTCTACTAAATTTTCTTGAACTAAAACCTCATTTAACCCGTCATAATATTCTTCTAGTTTTATTTTCCCATTTTCGTCACTTATAAGCGTTTTCCCATCAATATTAATATATTCCTTATTCATATATCCCCCTTTCTTACGGGTAGATATTATAAAACTATTAAATAAATTTGTCAATCATAAGGTGCTATTTATTTGACTTAATAAATAAAATAAACTATAATTTATTGGTAGGTGCAGTTATGAATATTAGAGAAATAAAAAATCCGAAATTTTTAAAAAAAATGAATGAAGAAGAATTATATCGCTTGAGTTATGATATAAGAGAATTTTTAATAGACGAAATTAGTAAAACAGGAGGTCATTTATCAAGTAATTTAGGAGTAGTTGAGTTAACTATTATGTTACATAAAGTATTTAATTTTCCTAAAGATAAAATTATATTTGATGTTTCCCACCAAGCATACACTCATAAAATTTTAACAGGACGCGCTAATGAATTTGATACTTTAAGAAAAAAAGGTGGTTTATCTGGCTTTCAAAAAAGAAGCGAGTCAATATATGATAATTATGAAGCAGGTCACTCAAGCACCTCTCTAAGTGCGGCACTAGGCTTTGCTATCGCACGTGATATGAATAAAGAAGACTATAGTGTAATTGCCCTTATAGGAGATGGTTCTATTGGTAATGGTTTATGTTATGAAGCGCTTAACCAAATAGGTGAGTTATCTACTCCATTTATTATTATTTTAAATGATAATAATATGAGTATATCTGAAAATGTAGGTGCTTTTAGAAATCATTTAGATAAAATAAGAAGTAAAAATGAATATTTAAAAGTTAAAAATAAAACTAAAGAAATATTAAATAAAGTACCAATTATAGGTAAACCTTTAAGTAATACATTAAAAAAGATTAAAAAAAGTATTAAAAAACTTTATGTTAATGATGGTTTTATATTTGAAGAATTAGGAATAGATTATTATGGACCTATTAATGGTCACGATTATAAAGAGTTAGAATTATATTTAAAAATGGCTAAAAAACCAGTTTTAATACACGTGATTACTGAAAAAGGAAAAGGCTATAAATTCTCAGAAAATGATAAAACAGGTACTTGGCACGGAGTAGGTGCTTTTGATAAAGATACTGGTAAAATGCTATCAACTTCTACTGGTATTAGTTTTAGTGAAATAATAAGTAATGCCTTAATAAAGTTCATGACTAAAGATATGGTTGTAATTACACCCGCAATGGCAAAAGGTGCTTGTCTAACTAAACTTGCCTTAATGTACCCTAAAAACTTTATAGATGTAGGAATAGCAGAAGAACACGCTTTATTACTTGCAAATGGTCTTAGTTTATCAGGTAAAATTCCTTTTGTTTCAATATATTCTAGTTTCTTACAAAGAGGAGTAGACGAAATAATCCACGATATTGCACGTATGAACTCTCACGTAATTTTAGGAATAGATAGATGTGGCATAGTAGGTGAAGATGGAGAAACTCACCAAGGAGTATTTGATTTAACGTTTTTACTACCTATACCTAATATGATAATTGCAACTCCAAAAGACGGAGTAGAAGCAGTATCTTTACTTAAAACAGCAATTAATACAAATAGTCCCTTTGCAGTGAGATACTCTAAATCTAAGTTAGATTATACCCCTAGTGAAGAAGAAATCCTACCTATTGGCTCTTGGAAGTCACTAACTAAAGGGGTAGACGCTACTCTTATAACTTATGGAGATTTTGTTATAGAATCGTATACTATAGTTGAAAAGTTAAAAAAAGATAACATTCATATAGAACTAATTAATGCTAGATTTCAAAAACCAATAGATACTAAAATGTGGGATAAAATTACTAAAAAGAATAAACCTATATTTGTTTATGAAGAAAGTATGAGGGTAGGTTCTCTTGGAAGTTATTTAAAAAGTATAACAGACTCAAAAGTCATAATATACGCTATATTAGACGAATTTGTTCCCCAAGGCACAAGAAGTGAATGCTTATTAGACTTAGGACTTGACGCTAATACTATTTATGAAAATATAAAACGTGAATTAAGGAGTAATAAAAATGCTTGAATATGAAAATGAATTATATAATAAAGGTATTAATTTAATTGCAGGAGTAGACGAAGTAGGAAGAGGTCCTCTTATAGGCCCAGTTGTCGCATCTGCCGTAATACTTCCCCCTCATTTCTTTAATAAAGATATAAAAGACTCAAAAAAACTAACTGAAAAGAAAAGAGAAAAACTATATGATGTTATAGTAGAAAATGCTATAAGTATAGGAATAGGCATAGTTTATGAAGATAAAATAGACGAAGTAAATATCTATGAAGCAACTAAAATTGCTATGAAAATGGCTATAGATAATTTAAAAGTAAAACCAGAACATATTTTAATAGACGCTATGAAGTTAGATATAGGTATTAATTCTACTTCTATTATAAAGGGAGATGCCTTAAGTGAAAGCATAGCAAGTGCATCTATTATTGCTAAAGTAACTAGGGATAGATTAATGATAGAAATGGATAAAGAGTATCCTATGTATGATTTAAAAAACAATAAAGGCTATGGCACTAAAAAACATATAGAAGCACTTAAGCAGTATGGCCCTTGTAAGTACCATAGAAAGACATTTAAACCAGTAAGTGATGTACTAACTAATAATACAAAATAATATTTTCACGTTACTATTCACAGCCAAGATAGAAAAAAAGAAAAATGATAATATAAAAAATAATGTTAATAAATGACTTAAATTTGTTGATAACTTATGTCAATTTTTCTAGGTTTTATGGGCATTCAATGATATAATTATATTATAGAGTTGGTGAAGAAAATGGCAGTAGAAACAAGTTTAAGTAAATTACAAAATCAAGTAATTAAATTAGAAAAAGATAATAATAGATTAAGAGAATTATTAAATAATCAAAAAGAAAAAAATAAATTATTGAATGACAAAATTAAAAAACTAGAAAAATTAATGGACGAAAAAATTGCAAAAGCCGTTAATGAGTTTGCTTCTGACTTAATAAAAGAAAATGAAAAGTTAAAAAAAGAAAATGAAAGAATGAGAAGAATATTAAATCACGATAGTAATAATACAGGAATACCAACCAGTAAAACACCAATAGGAAAAGAAAAAAGAATACCAAATTCAAGAGAAAAAAGTAAACTATCAAAAGGCGGTCAAGTTGGACATACCAAAAGTACATTAAAAAGATTTAAAGACGAAGAAATAACACATACCTATATTCATGAATTAAAAAGTAAAAAATGTCCATGTGGAGGTAAATTTGAACTAATAGAAACAAGAAGAAAAGATGAATTTGAAATTCAAATAAGATTAATGAAAATAGCACATGAATTTGGAGTATATATATGTAATTGTTGTGGTGAAAAAATAGAGGTACCAATACCTAATAACTTAAAAGAAGAAAATCAATATGGAGCACATGCACAAGCATTAGCAGTATCATTAGTAAATGAAGGATATGTATCATTTCATAGAACTAAAGAACTAATAAGTGG
>CANRGI010000022.1 GCA_947630095.1 uncultured Bacilli bacterium | reverse complement strand
GAATTAGACGACTTAGTTACTAATGAAGATAAACTTATAGTATCATTTGATTATCACGGAGAATTACCTACAAGAGCAAAAATAAAGATAGATGTAAGTGATAAATATAGTGAAGGAGAGTCACTTTACTTATATTATTTAAACGAAGATAAAGAGCAAATAGAATATGTAAGAAAAGATATAATAGTTAAAAATGGACACGTAGAGTTTGAAATAGAACATTGTTCTAATTATTTTCTAACAGCGTCAATAGTACAAGATGCAGTAAATAACCCTAAAAACATAAACCTTATAATAGTGGTAATGGTAGTTGTTATAATAGTATTAATCGCGGCTACATTATTCCAAAATAAAAAATAGATGTGGTAAAACACGTCTATTTTTGATAAAATATTTTATGGTGGTAATATTATGATATATGTTCTTTATGGAGAAAATGAAAATGATATAGAATTATTTATAAATAAATTAACTAAAGAAAATAATATAACTGATAAAGTAACTTATATTTATAAAGAGTGTGATATAGAAGATGTAATAGAAGAAGCATCTTACTTAGATTTATTTGGTAATAAAAAGTTAGTTATATTAAATAATGCTGAGTTTTTAACAGGAAAAAGCACTCTTGAAAGTGAAGTATTAACGAAATATATTGAAAACCCCAATGAAAATAGTATATTAGTTTTTAAAGTAAATGCTGAAAAGTTAGACGATAGAAAGAAATTAGTTAAATTACTAAAAGAAAAAGGAATTATTAAAGAGTTTAAATTAGTAGACGAAAAAAATATGCCTATATATATAAGCGAATACTTTAAAAATAAAGGATATTCTATAGATAGTAATGCTATTAAAGAAATTACATCAAGGTTAAAAGATAATAGTTATGTATTAGTTAATGAATTAGATAAACTTAGTTTATATAGATTAGATACTAAAAGAATTACTTTAGAAGATGTTAAGAAAGTTATAATAAAGTATGAAGAAAACAAAGCGTTTAAATTAGTAGATGCAGTTATAAAAAATGATAAACAAAATATGTTTAGAATATATAAAGAAATGATGGAAGAAAAAGAAGAACCTGCTGTTATAATAACATTAATTGCTAATCAGTTAAGACTTATCTATCAAGCAAGTGTATTATTTAGAAATGGACACGACAAATATACTATTTCTAATAGGTTAAAAGAGCACCCTTACAGGGTAAGTTTAGCATTAGAAAGTTCTAGTAATATAGAAGAAGATAAATTATTAAGTTTATTAAATAGTTTAGCCTTAATAGATTATAAGACTAAAAAAGGAGAACTTGATAGAGAAAATGCTTTAGAAACTTTCTTTTTAGAAATATAAAAAAAGAAAACAACATCTAAGAAAAATATACTCTCTAGTAGACCTACTATGAGTGGTATTTAATTCTTATTATCGTTTTCAGTTATATAGAGTACTATAAAATTTATAGTTTGTCAAGTAAAATAGGTGATAATATGGAAACTTTTAATGATTATTTATGGATAATTAATATAATTGGTTTTATAATTTATATAATTAATATGTTATTATATAGATATACAATAGATAAAGAAGTAGATGGCCTACTTAATATAATATCTTTATTAGGCGGTAGTTTAGGCATCATAATAGCAATACTTCTATTTGATAGAAAAAGTGAAAAAGAGAATATGATGTCAAGAGTTTATGTCACGTGTATTTTTATAATAGAATTAATAATATTTATAATGTTTAAATTTAATATAATAGATGGTTTTACTTTAAATATAGTTAATTTCTTTCATAAATATAAATTTTTACTTACTTATTTAGGTATAATTAATTTTATTACTTTTGTAGTATTCGCGCTTGATAAATTCAATGCTTTAACTCATAAACATAGATATAGAATAGTCACTTTACTTGGTCTATCATTTATAGGTGGAAGTATAGGCGGGTTACTAGCAATGTATATATTTAGACATAAAACCCAAAAAGATTATTTTACAGTTGGAATACCTTTAATTATGCTTATGCAATTAGTAGTTATTATATTTTTAACTAATGTTTGTAATTAAAGATAAAAAGAATTAAATTGTTTGTTATTTAATTCTTTTTTTAGGTTTTTCTTTTATAATTATATCAATATCAAACTTATTTGCTATTTTAAGTAAATCTTCAAAAATGTAAATTATTTTATAAGAAAATAAAGGTAAATGCAAGATAAACTTTAGTTACTTGAATACTATTATCTTATATGGTATTATTAAAAGTAATTAAAAAGGAGAATTTATGGAAAATAATATACAAGAAAAATTTATAAATTTATTTAGAAAGATTATAACATCTCTAGTATGTATAGAGGAATTTTCAAAAAATGAAGAAATAAAAAAACATACAAATTTTTATATTAAGAAATTTATAAGTGATTATGAAATATATAAAAATACAAAAGATAGTTTTAAAATTAAATTAGATTTTGATGGTATGGAATTAATAGATTTTTGTAGTGAGTGCTATAGCATAGTAGAAGTAGTTGATTTTGCTGAAGATGTACAATATGGTTTTGAAGAACTAGTTGAGTTAGTAAATAAAGAAAGAGATAGAATTTTTGGATAAAATATAGTATAATATCAAGTGATTAAGGCGGTGTGAATATGGATAGAAAAGACGCAAACAATAAAAAAAGTAATGATTTAACTTTATGGGACGTATTATTTGGTACAGATACTGGACTTTTTGAAGATAAAAAGAAAAAAAATAAAGATAATGACGAACTAATGCCTTGGGAAAGAAGAGAAGTAAATAAAGGTAATTATGACCCTTCAAATTTTGAAGAAGAAGATTTAGAAGACGACGACTACTATAGCGATGATTTAGATTAAAGGCAAAACTGCACGATTTTATAATTAAAAATGCAAAACTGCATTTTTTTATTGACTTTTAATTAGATTTAGTATATTATATAGTACAAGAAAAGAGGTAAGTCTATGCTTAAAACTCAAAGTATGAATTTAGATTACATTAGAACCTTTGTTACATTAGGGCAAGTTAAGACAATATCTGAAGCAGTTAAAAAACTTAATATAGATGTATCTAATGTAAGAAGACATATAAATGCCTTTGAAGAATTAATGGGGGCTAAATTATTTACTAAAAATGGGGGAGTATATCAGTTTACTGAAGATGGTAAAAAGTTATTTGATGGCTTAGAAAAAGGATATAATATGCTTTTACTTGCTGAAAAAGATTATATCCAAACTAAATCTTTAAACAGTGGTAAATTATCTATTGGAATTTCTGATACAATAGATAGAAAATACATAGATAAAATATTAATAAATTTTAAAAAGAAATATAATAATGTAATACTTAAAATAATAGTATTGCCACCTAATTTATTATTTGAAAAATTAAATCAATTTAATTTAGATGTAATTATAGTTAATTCTTTAGATAATGATACCCGTTATAAATCTACTAATATATATAAAGAAAAATATACTATTATTTATTCAAAAGATATAAAGGATATAGAAGAACTATCTAATTATCCTATTATATTACCTACTAGTGATAGAAATGAAAGACTTAATATAACTAACTTATTAAAGAATATTAATATAAAAGATAATTTAAGTATTGAAGTTAATGATTTTTATTCTATGATAGAATATGTAAAAGAAGGTTTAGGCTATGCAATAGTCCCTGAAAGATTAGTAAGTAATGATTTAAAAACTTTTGATATAGATTATGAAAAAGAAGTATCTATTTATTATATTAATGATTATTTATCTCCAACTGCTAAAGTTTTTATAGAAGAAATTAAAAATAATTCTTAATTATTATGCAAAATTGCATATAAAGATGTAAAATTGCGATAGTACGTTTTCCCTTTATTTATGATATTATATATCACAAATGGAGGGATTTTTTATGTCAGTAATTGAAATGCACTCGACGTGGATAGCAATAAATTCAGTATTAGGTTGCCCGAATGGGTGCAAATATTGTCTTTTACAAGCAAGTGGTAATAATGTAAGTAAACCTAAAGAATTAGTAACACCTAAAGAAGCAGTAAGTGAGTTAATTAAATCTAAATATTATGATAAATCTATACCAGTATGTTTACTACCTAATACAGATGTATTTGTTAATTCTAAAAATATTAATTATTTATTAGAGTTACTAAGTGAAATAGAAAATAATGATATTAAAAATGATATAGTAATTATTACTAAATGTGATATACCTAATATTGTTATAGATAAAGTTAAATATTTAAAAGATAAAGGTTTAAGAGTTATATTTTATATAAGTTATTCTGGTTTAGATAAAGATATTGAACCTAATATTTCTAAAGATATTTTACTTAATAATTTTAAGAAATTAAAAGAAAATGATATAGATGTAATACATTATTTTAGACCATTTTTACCTCAAAATTCAAGCAAAGAACATATTAGTGAAGTATTAGACGAAGTAGGTAAGTATACTAATATATCAGTAACTTGTGGCTTATCTTTAATACCTACATTTATAGATAAAATAGATTTTTGGAAAGAAATAAAAGAAAACAGGGAAGCATCTCTAAAAGCAAGTGCAGTATGGACTAAAAGTTCTTGGGAATACTTTAATAATGGTTATAATAAAGATAATTTAATATTTCAAACTAACACTTGTGCTTTAAAAACTAAATTAAATAGTCCTTCAGTACAATACTATGGTACACGTGAGTGTTTAGAATATAATCATTGTAGTAAAGAACAAAGAGAAAGATGTAAAAAAGCACATAAAGAAATTAATAAAGATTTAATTATAAATGAGTGTCTATTATTACTTAAAAAGTTAGAAATAGATACAAAAAATATTGAATTTAATTTTGATAATAATGGTTTAGAACTTAAAAATGTAGATTTAAAAATAAGTGACGCATCATATTTATCATATATGTTAGGTGTAAGAGTTCATATTACAACTAATAATATTGTACCTAATACTTATAATTCTCCATTTAATGGGGCTAAAGCATTAATTCTAGGGGGTAAATAAAATGAATGAAATAATAAAGTTTTTAAATATTCACTATAAAAATGCGATTAAATTAGTAAAAGCATTTGATATAACTAAGCAAAAATCTTGGAACGCAGAGATATATTTAAATGAATTATATGTCCAAATAGGCCACGTATTTAATGTACTTTATAAAGATAAAAATACAGAAGAAAAAGCAAGAAAAATAGATAATTTAGGAGACGAACTATCAGATGTTATTTTACAACTTATAAATTTAGGAGAATTCTTAAATATAAATATGTATGATATAAGTAGTATTAGTGAATATAAAGTATCTGATTTAAATAGTTTTAATATATTACTAGGTCAACTAACTGAAGCAATAATGGAAAATAATGACTGTAGATTTAGAAAGAATAGGGTAGGCTTTAATAGTAGTTATGAATTTATGAAAGATAGAATATTTAAATTATTTATAATCATATTCAACATTGCATCTTTAAATAAACTTGATATGGTAAAAGAATTTGATTTAATGTTAGAAGATGCAAATAAATTTTTAAATAACTTTGAAAAAAGAACTAAAACAGTTATTGAATTTATAGATATATATGATAAAAATGAGAAATTTCTAGGCTTTTCAGAAAAACAAAAAGCACACCAAAATGGGTATTGGCATAAAACAGTAAGCGCAGTTATATATAATAAGAAAAGTAAAAAAGTATATTTTCAACTTAAAAACCCTAAACATAATAATGTTCATAAAGAAGAATTATTAGAATTAACAGCAAGTGGGCACTTAACTGCAGGAGAAACCTTAAAAGATGTAGTAAGAGAAGTAAAAGAAGAAACTGGGTTAGAAGTAGACTATGAAGATATGAACTTTATATATAAAAATATATGTGATAAAACTGAAGATTATGTAATTAGAGAATTTCAATATTATTATTCATTAAATATGAGTATTAATTTAAAAGATTTTAAAAATTATGATAAAAGTGAAGTAAACGGTTTTGTAGAGGTTAATATAAATGATGTTATTAAATTATTAGAAAATAAATATAAAATGATAAAAGGCAAAATAATAAGAGATAATAATATAAAAAGAATAAATTTAAATATAGATAATTTTGACCCTGACTTTGTTAAAAATAAGTTATTCATAACATTAATGTTAAAAGTAAAAAATTTAATTAAAAATGATAAAATAAATAATGAATATAAAAAATTATATAAATTAACTGATAAAGAAAAGAAAAAAAGTCCACAAAAATATTACTTTGATAATGGTAAAAACTTAAATGTAAAAGATTATAAAAAGAAAAATATTAAATATTCAGTAATAGAATATAATACTAAAAAAGGCATTAAGGATTATATAGTATTTATTTTAGCACTTAAAGATAAGAAATCAGTAACACATATAAAGATAAAAAGATTTAAAAATAAATATTTAAGTGATAAATACTTTAGTGATTTATGTCTATATGTAGAAAGTAATACTAATGAAGATATAATTAGAAATGCTATAGAGAATTTAGAAGCATAAAAAAGCACTCGTCTGAGTGTTTTTTATCTCTTTACTCGTTATTATTTTTTTGCTAATCACCTTGATTTTCAAGTTAATATAATAATAGTAAAAAAACACCTAAACAGCAACTAGTAAAACACGTTTAGGTGTTAAAATTCTTAGCACCAAACTATAAAGTTAAGTGTCGTCATAAATACATTATACAATTTATTAAGTTAGTTTATTTTGCTCTTTTTTAGAATATAAAGTCTATTTATAATAAGCGAAAAAATATTTGCTATTTTTCTTGATTTACCTAGTAACTTGTGCTAATATATTACTTGAGGACGCTTAATAGTGTTTGGTGCCATTCAAAGTTCAGGGGGTTAACTCAAGGATGGAGGTGGTAATATGGGTAAGAAGGATTTTTTAATTCTTGCATTACTTATTATTATTTTTTTACTTATCATCTTGATTTTCAAGTTAATATAATAATAGTAAAAAAACACCTAAACAGCATCTTGCAAAACACGTTTAGGTGTTAGTTCAAAACTGGCACCAAACTCATAAAAGTTAAGTGTTCTCTTTTTTATGAAGAATTATCTTCATAAGTACATTATACTATCTATTTTATTTTTATACAAGTGTTTTATATGGTACTTTTTAAAGAAAAATCTTGTATATATAGGATATAAATAGTATAATAAATATTATTAAAGATGTGAGGTGCTTATGAAAAAATTACAAATATTTTATGGCGTTTTATGTATAGTTACAGG
Organism: uncultured Bacilli bacterium; assembly: GCA_947630095.1. Taxonomy (GTDB): domain Bacteria; phylum Bacillota_I; class Bacilli_A; order RF39; family UBA660; genus MGBC139354. The sequence continues at coordinate 4,930 of CANRGI010000022.1, read as the reverse complement.
AATAGTTTTATTAATTGCTTTTTTTGGAAAACCTAGTACAGTTGAAGTTACACCTGAAACAAGAACTGAAATAGTTAGTACAAATTACTTTACTAATGAACAAATAGAAGAGGCTATGAAGGTTTCTAAAGATTACTTTTATAAAGAATTTAAAAAATGTGATTTATCTAAAATTACATATAAAGACGAAACTGAGGCTATGGAATTAGAGTTATTATTTATCCCTCAAAAGGGTAGTGATAAGAAATTTAATAAAAACCAAGAATATAGAACACTATTTCATTTAGAGTTAGAAGACGATAAATGGGTAGTAAAAAGTTATGAATAATTGAGTCAAGAAATTGTTTATTTCTTGATATTTTTTATTTATAGTGAGATAATTATATTAGTGAGAGTAAATGAATAATTTAGATAGTTATATATTATTTTTAAGAACTGAAAAGAAACTCAGTAATGCTAGTATATCTTCTTATAAATTAGATATTGAAGATTTTAAATGTTTTTTAAAGAAAGATTTAATAGAAACTAAAAAAGAAGACATAATAAACTATATAAATCATTTAAGAGATATTATGAAACCTAAGAGTATTAATAGGCATATATCCTCTTTAAAAGGCTTCTTTAATTATTTAGTAGAAGAAAGTATTATACTAGAAAGTCCATTAGAAAGTATTTCAGTATTAAAAGTACCTAAAAGTCTACCTAAATATTTGTCTATTGAAGAAGTAGATAAGTTACTCACTTTTCCTTTAAAGACACCTTTTGATTATAGAAATAAAGCTATGTTAGAAGTAGTATACGCGACTGGGCTTAGAGTTAGTTCGTGAGTTAGTAAGTTTAGAATATTCTAATGTAGATTTATTTAATGCTATTATAAGAGTTAAAGGAAAGGGAAAAAAAGAAAGAATAGTTCCTATTGGAGAAGTAGCGCAGTATTATTTAAAAATATATATAGAAGAATATAGAAATAAATTACTTAATAAGGGTAACTATAACGAATTATTTTTAAATAATCACGGTAAACCTATTACAAGGCAAGGTTTTAACTTTATATTAGAAAATATAAGAGTTTTAACTAAAATAGATAAACCAATTACACCACACGTACTGCGACATAGTTTTGCAACACATTTATTAGAAGGTGGGGCTGATTTAAGAAGTATACAAGAAATGCTAGGGCACGAAAACATTTCAACTACAAATATATATACTGAAGTTGTAGACGAAGTATTAAGAGAGAATTATGATATATTCCACCCTAGGGCTAAAAAGGAGAGTGATTAATTATGTATAAAAGAGTATTTTTAATTGTTATGGATAGTTTAGGAGTAGGAGAAGCAAAAGATGCAGAGAAATTTGGAGATAAAGGCGCTAATACATTAGGTCATATAGTAGAAAATAAACTTTATAATTTACCTGTTATGGAAAAACTAGGACTTTTAGATTTAGTAGGAGAACATAAGGCTACTAATGGATATCACGGTAAAATAGAACCTGCTAATAAAGCAAAAGATACTTTAAATGGACACTATGAAATGATGGGAGTTATATTAGATAAACCTTATATGACATATCCAGATGGTTTTCCTATAATATTAATAAGTAAAATTCAAAGAGTTACTGGTAGAGAAGTTATAGGTAATTGTGTTGCAAGTGGAACTGAAATAATAAAAGAACTTGGAGAAATGCACATAAAAACTGGAGCATTAATAATATACACTAGTGCTGACTCTGTTTTACAAGTTGCTGCTCACGAAAGTGTTATACCAGTTGAAGAATTATATGATATATGCGAGAAAATAAGTAAAATAGTATTTGAAGAAGAATATAAAATAGGTAGAGTAATAGCAAGACCATTTACAGGTAAAGTAGGGGATTTCACTAGAACTCCTAGAAGAAAAGACTTTACTAAAGAGCCACCTTTAAACTTTTTAGACTTAATATATAATAAAGGTTTAGATGTAATTGCTCTTGGAAAAATAAAGGATATATTCGCAAATAAAAGCATAACAACAGGAATAAAGACTACTAATAATATAGATGGTTTAATGAAATTAGTTGATTTTACTAGAAAAGACTTTAATGGTTTATGTTTCTTAAATTTAAATGATTTTGACTCTTCTTATGGCCATAGGAGAGATAGAGATGGTTATTTAAAATGTATACAAGAAATGGACCAATATTTACCTATATTTATTAATAAATTAAAAGACGACGATTTAGTAATATTTACAGCAGACCACGGCAATGACCCTACATACAAAGGAACTGACCATACAAGAGAAAATGTCCCAGTATTATTCTATTCAAAGAGTTTTAAATACTTTGGAGAGTTACCTTTAAGACATACTTTTGCTGATATAGGCGCAACTATAATAGATAACTTTAATATAGAAAATAAATTAGAAATAGGGGAAAGTTATTTAGATTTATTAAAATAATTATTATACAAGCAATTACTTGTAAGAGTAGTGCTTGTTTTATATATAAAAAAGGAAGAATTATCTTCCTTACTATCTAATAATTTATCTAGAACTTCTACTGTTGCTATTATTTCTTTGGTTATTGTTTCTAGAGTTACAATTATTACTTCTTGAACTTCTTTGTTGTTCATTTCTTGAGCAACTTCTGCTGCTTCTTTCATTTTTGCTGTTACGATTATTTTTTTCGTTTGCCATTTTTATCACCACCTGTTATTATTATTACCAATACTAAAATCATAATTCGTTTTATTTAAAATATTTAGTGGTAAATTTTAGTTAAATGAATATTATTTATTAGTGATAATATGAATAATGCAATAGTAGCGCTTATTATAAGTTCTTTAGCGGGTATTAGTACTGTAATAGGTGGGTTAGTAGTATTTATTAAATTTAAAGATAGAATAGGGTTTATAAGTTTTGCTTTATCTTTTTCATTAAGTGTTATGGTAAGTATTTCCATATTTGATTTACTTCCTAATAGTATAATTACTTTATATGAATATTTCGGACTTATCCCCTCATTTTTCCTAGGAGTAGGGGTGTTTCTAATAGGCAGAATGCTAGTTTTGAAAGTTAGTTCTACCCTACTAATTAAGAAAGAGAGTAGTCTTTATAGAGTTGGAATTTTAAGTATGTTAGCATTAATTATCCATAATTTTCCTGAAGGCATAGCGACATTTATGAGTGCTTATACAGATTTAAGTGTTGGTATTAGTTTAGGAATTGCCATTATGTTACATAATATTCCTGAAGGAATTAGTATAAGCGTTCCAATATATTATTCAACTGGAAGTAAATTAAAAGGCGTATTATATTCTTTAATATCAGGTATCGCTGAACCACTGGGCGCTATAATTGCTTATTTACTTCTTAAAAACTTTATTAATGAAATAATTGTATCATTAGTATTAATATTAGTATCAGGAATAATGTTAACACTTGCTATAGACGAGATGCTAGAAGAAGTTAATAGTTATAAAAGAAAGAAATTAAGTATAATTGGTTTATTATTAGGCTTTATTATAGTATTAATTAATGTTATTTTCTTTTAAAGTTCAAGTTCTGATAATGTATATTATGTTAAGTTCTAATTTGAAAACTACATAAAGTATAGTCCACTCCACTACTTCTACCATTATAATCACTAAGGGAAGTGGTTTTTTATAAATAATTGTAATTTAATTAATAATAAGATATAATTATTATAATGAAATGAGGTTTTATTAATGGATAAAAATGTTTTAATAATATTCATAATTGTTTTAATACTCGCTATTATATTGTCTATACTAAGTGATAAGTTAGTTAAATTTTTAAAAACTAATAAAGTATATATTTATAAAAGAAAAGATTTCTTAACTACTACTGAAAAGAATTTCCTATTCTCACTTACTGATTTAGAAACTAAATATCATATAATACCTAAAATTAATTTAAATAATGTTATAAAGAGTGATAGAAATGAATTTAATTATAATGTAGACTTTGCTATTTTTGATAAAACTTATACTAAATTACTTTTATTAATAGAGTTAAAAACTAATGATAAAGTAAAGAAAATATGCGAAAATACTGGTATTAGATTAGTTATAATAGATAGTAAAAGCAATAGAAATGATATAGTTAAAACATTAATCAATATATTAAATGAAGAAGAAATAAAAGAAAAACTTTCTACTTCAAACTAAAAAAGTAGTTTAGGCTACTTCTTTTTTCTCTCCCATAACTACTTTCCTTGATTGTATCTCCCCCATTTTATTAAATACTTCTTGAGCATTATCTGAATTAATTTCACTATACCCTAGTTCTCTTAAGGCTTGGATTTTAACTGTTGTAAGTTGTTGAGTTCTACTTAATACTTCTTCTTTATTATTTTCAATTTCTTTTACAAACCTTTCGTGAGAGGCAATTAACTTACTCTTTGTTGCTCCCCCATTATTATATAAATTCATAGCAGTAAATACTATACTTTCCAATATAAATTGGGCTGTTTCGTCAAATTTAAACTCCATCGGGTCTGTAAAACCAGTTGCTTTAGATAAATAAGCAAATATATATTTAATTTCAGGTACATTATCAAGTGATTGTAATACATGATATAAATATAAGAAAATCCAATATGTTTCTTTTGTTTTTTCTTCAGTAAATTTTTCTTTAATTAAAAATATAATATCATTTAATAATTCCTGTTCTTCTTTAGTTAAATTTTTATAATTGAATTGTTGACTATTCATATCTTTTACATTTTGATTTAATCTAGTTTCAATATTTTCTAAATATTCACTTGTTACTTTAATATTTTTAATTGCTTTATCACTACCCTCTTCTATATCTAAAAGTTTTAATAGTAATATTCTTTTTTCTTGAGGCCATTTACTTAATGAATCTAATTCTAAATAATTATATATCATTTGTCTTGATACACCTAAATATTTTGCTAATTTGAC
>CANRGI010000021.1 GCA_947630095.1 uncultured Bacilli bacterium | reverse complement strand
ATATTGTAAGTAATTTGTTATTACTCCTCCTCCATATAAACACTCTTTTGAAGTACTTGTTGTGCAGTTTGTATCTTTTTCTATTATATCAACTAACCTTTGATTTCCTGCTTCTATACTTTCAGTATAAGTTCCTGGTATTGTTTGATAGCCGTTGTTTAGGTCAATTGATACTTCTGAATTAAACTTATAACCGCCAAATACTTTGAAGTCTGTTATTGCTTGACTTGAATTTCCATTATTATTTATAACAACTCTTACTTTTCTTGAATATGTTGTATCTTCTGTATAACCGTCTATTACTCCTTCGCTTTTCCATTGAGTTTTATCTGTATATTGTACTGTTGCATTTCCTTGTTCGTTTTTGTAAGCAAGAGCATACCTACTGTCTATTGGGTTCACTGAAGATATTTGTATAGTTATAAAGCACTCGGTACTTGCTGGTGTTGTTACTTTAGTTCCATTAATCGTACAAGTAGAGGTATCGTCTTTAGTTATAGTTATTCCATAGTTTAATTCTGCTATTAAAAGTTCACTTACTTTATAGTTATCTGTTCCAATTAAAAATGTTCCATAGGATAGACCTAACACTAGCATTAATATTACTATAACTCCTATTCCTAATTTAATTTTACTATTAAATAATCTCTTTATCATATTTACTCCTTTTATATTCTTGATATTGTAGAATATTTTTCTACATTGTTATTAAAAAAAATATGGTCTTGTTCTTCTAAAGTTAAATTTAGTAATTTTATTAGATAATATATTTCACTTGCATTTAATTCTCTTTTATTTTCTATTTTTCTTATTAGTTCTCTTTCTGATAATTGTAGTTCTTTTGCTATGTATTTTGTATTATAATTTGATTTATTAATTTTTTCCTTTAAAAAGTCACTATCTATCATTTTTTGTCACTCCTCATATTAAATTGTTATGTAGAATATTATTCTACATACTTATATTACCATTTACATTATTCTATGTCAATGATTTTTTTACTTAAAAAAGTAGATTTTTAATCTATTGAGTGTTATACTAATGTTTGAAAAGGAGATGGTTACCTATATGACTAAAATGGAAAAAGAAAAAAATTTGGAACTTATTGGTAAAACAATAAAAATGATTAGAGAACAAAAAGGGTTATCGCAAGAAGAACTTGCGTCAAGATGTGGATATACTTCAAGGTCAGCAATAAATAAAATCGAACTTGGTAAAACTGATATGGCTTATTCTAAAATCATAAATATCTCAGCAGTTTTAGGTATTCATCCACATATATTATTTAATAGTGCTTTATCGGACGAAGTAGTAAAGGAGGGAGTATTAAACGAAATTAAAAATAGATATGGTGAAGATGCTGTTAAATTATTAGAATTATATACTTCATTAAATGATAAAGATAAAAAGAATGCTTTTATTCTTATAAATGGTTTAGTAAATGAAAAAAATAGTCAAATGTCTAGTAAGATTTAACTATTTTTTATTTTGTTATATTCTCTAGGGTAGGTTAGGGGAGTTATAGAATTTTTTATTATAATAGGTATTGTTCTTTTACTGTTTTCTATAGGTAGAGAATATTTTATTATTTCTTTTAAAGTACAATTTAATTTTTTTAATATATCTTTTGACTCTTGCAATTCTATTTCAATATCGCCTTTTAATGGAATAAATAAACCATTAACTTTTAGAGTAGGGATTTCTAACTCTAGTAAGATTTTTAAATGTGATACAGCACGAGAAGTTACTACATCAAAATATTCTCTTGTTTGTTTTGCAAATGTTTCTGCTCGAGTATTTATTATTTCTAAATTATTTAAATTTAATTTATCTTTTACAATATTTAAGAAATTACATTTTTTTGTATTTGCTTCTATTAGGGTTATTTTTTTATCACTATATAATATAGAAAGAGGAATTCCTGGAAAGCCTGCTCCTGAACCTATATCTAGTATAGTATTTTTATCTTTTAAATCTACTTTTGTAATACAAAGTGAGTCATAGAAATGTTTTAGATATATATCACTATCAGAAGTTAGACTAGTTAAGTTAAATTTTTTATTATATTCTTGTAATAGATTTTTATAAGTTTCAAATTGTAGTAATTGTTCTTCTGTTAAAGTTATATTTAAGTTTTTTAATTCTTTTATTAGAGTTTCTTTATTCATAAGGGTACTCCTTTTTAAGATAAACTAATAACATAGTGATGTCTGAAGGGTTTACTCCACTTATTCTTGATGCTTGGCCTATAGTTAGAGGTCTAACTAATTCTAATTTTTGTCTTGCTTCTGTTGCTATATTTCTAACCTTATTATAATCAATGTCTTCTGGAATTTGTTTTTTTTCTAAAGATAACATTTTTTCTGCTTCTTTTTCTGTTTTATCTATATAACCTGCATATTTAATACTTATTTCTACTTGTTCACTTGCTTTTTCATTAAATTTTTCATTTAATATAGTTTCTATATCTTTTATTTTGATTTCAGGTCTTTTTAATAAATCTATTGCTATTATTTTTCCTTCTAGTGGTGTTGAATTAATACTTAATAAATAATCATTTATTTCTTTAGTAGGGGTTATTTTGGTATTAGATAGATAATCTTTTAATTTATCTATTTCTTTTAATTTATTTTTAAATATTTGATATTTTTCGTCATTTATAAGACCGATTTGTCGTCCTTTTTCAGTTAGACGGATATCTGCATTGTCGTGGCGAAGGAGTAATCTAAATTCTGCACGAGAAGTAAGTAATCTATAAGGTTCGGTTATACCTTTATTTATTAAATCGTCTATTAATACTCCTATATATGCTTCATTTCTTTTTAATATAAGAGGTTCTTTTCCTTTAAGAGATAGGGTAGCATTAATGCCTGCGATTAGACCTTGAGCGGCTGCTTCTTCATAACCTGATGTACCATTAATTTGCCCTGCTGTATAAAGGCCTTTTATTTTTTTTGTTTCTAAAGTCATTTTTAATTCTTTAGAATTTATTGCATCATATTCAATAGCATATCCATATTTAACTATCTTTGCGTGATGTAAGCCAGCCATACTGTGTATTAAATCTTCTTGGATATGTTCTGGCATGGTTGTTGAAAAACCACCTACATAGATTTCGTCTCCGTTAAGTCTTTCTGGTTCTAGGAAAATTTGGTGTCTGTCTTTATCTTTGAATTTAACTATTTTATCTTCAACTGATGGGCAATATCTAGGACCTATTCCTACTATTAAACCACTATAAAGGGCGCATTCGTTTAGGTTATCTAATATTATTTTATGAGTAGTTTTATTTGTATAAGTTAAATAGCAGGGTAGTTGTTTATCTATATCGTAAGTTGGTTCATAAAAGTTAGAGAAACTTAAACGGGTATTATCTCCTGTTTCAATAGAACATTCGTCATAATCAATAGTGCTTTTTAATACTCTAGGAGGAGTACCTGTTTTAAGTCTTATCATATTAAGGCCATTTTTCTTCATACTTTCACTTAAATATAGAGAAGGTTTTTCTCCGTGAGGGCCTCCTTTATGTTTATTATGACCACGAAGTATATCTGCATTTAGATAAGTTCCTGTTGTTATTATTACTTTTTTGCTTTCTATTTTTTCATTACTTTCTGTTATTATTCCTTTTATTTCATTATTTTCAACAATTAGTTCTTTTACCATATCTTCTTTTAAAGTTAAATTAGGTTCATTTCTTAAAGATTTTAACATATTTTGAGGGTAAATGGTTTTATCTGCTTGACATCTTAGACTTCTAACTCCTGGGCCTTTTTTACTATTTAACATTTTTATTTGTAAGTGAGAAATATCAGCATTTATTCCCATTTCTCCACCAAGAGCGTCTATTTCTCTTACAACTATTCCTTTTGCTGAGCCTCCTATAGAAGGGTTACAAGGCATATCTGCTACATTATCAAATGAACCTGTTATCAATAATACTTTAGCGCCCATTCTAGCAGAAGATAAACTTGCTTCACAACCTGCGTGGCCTCCGCCTATTACTATAATATCATACATTTCTATCACTCCCTTATTTTCCTAAACAAAATTTACTAAAGATTTCGTCTAGTAATTCGTCTTTATAAGTATCTCCTATAATTTCGCCTAGTGTATTCCAAAGTCTTTCAATATCTATTTGTATTAAATCTACTTCTACATTGTTATTATTAGATATTTCAATGTCATTAATTATTTCAATACATTTTTTAACTAAAGATATTTGTCTTGCATTTGAAAGGTAAGTATAATCACTTGTTTCTATTTTATTAAGATTAAACATATCAGTTATTTCATTTAAAATTTCTTCTATTCCTTCATTATTCTTTATAGAAGTATTTATTACTTTATAATTTTCAAAATATTTTGTTTCTATTTTAGACTCTAAATCAGATTTATTTATTATAATTATTACTTTTTTATCTTTTAAATTGTTTAAAAGTTCCTTATCAAAATTTGTAAGAGGTTTACTACCATCAAATAAAGCAAGTATTAAATCAGATGTTTCTATTATTTTTTTACTTTTTTCTACTCCAATTTGTTCGACTATATTATCAGTTTCTCTGATACCTGCTGTATCTATTAGATTTAATCTTATTCCTTTTAATATAATACTACCTTCAACTGTATCTCTAGTAGTACCTGCGATGTCTGTTACTATTGCTTTATCTTCTTTTAATAATTTATTTAATAAACTACTTTTTCCTACATTAGGACTACCTATGATACCTACATTAATTCCGTCTTTTATTATCTTTCCTTCTTCACTTTCTTTTAGTATTTTTTCTAAAGAAGATTTTATTTCCTTTATATTTTCTTTTAATATTTCATTTGTATAAACTATTGCATCTTCGTATTCAGGGTAATCTATGTTTACTTCTATATTTGCTATTATTTCTGTAAGACGACTTTTTAGGGATTTAATCATATTAGATAATTCTCCACTTATACCTTTAAGACTCATTTTTCTTGCACTTTCTGTAGTGGCATTTATTAAATCACTTACTGCTTCAACTTCTAGCAAATCTTTTCTACCATTTAAAAATGCTCGTTTAATAAATTCTCCTGGTTCTGCTAGACGTGCACCTTTAGTTAAAACTATCTCTAATATTTTGTTAGTAGAAGATATGCCTCCGTGACAATTTATTTCAACTACGTCTTCTCCAGTATAACTTTTAGGAGAGTGGAAAACTGAAACTAATACTTCGTCTATTTTTTCATTTTCAGAAACTATATATCCATAGTTAATAGTATTTGGGTTTACTTTAGTTAAGTCTTTACCTTTGAAAATTTCATTTACTATGTTAATTGCATTAGTTCCACTTACTTTAATAATATTTATAGCAGATGCACCTACAAGTGTACTAATAGCGGCTATTGTGTCTGTCATATTCAAACCTCCGTACAACAAGAGATTATACCACTTTAATTTATTAATGTAAATATTTCCTGGGAAATAATTGGACTAAAAAAACTCCATTTTTGGTGGAGTTATTTTTTATCTTTTTCCTTATATTTAATTACTACACATCTATTAGGTTCTTCACCTTCACTAACTGACTCGATGTATTCAAATTTAGATACTGCATTATGGACTATGCGTCTTTCGTAAGAGTTCATAGGGTCTAGTTTAACTGGTACTTTAGATAGAGTAACATCACGTGCGATGCGTTTTGCATTTTTTTCTAAATAATAGTTTTGTTTTTCTTTATAACTTTCTATATCTACTAAAATATTAACATATAAACCTACTTGAGAATTTATGCTATGTTTTATAAAAGTCTGAATACTTTCAAGAATATGACCTCTTTTTCCTATTAGAATATTGTTATTATCTGAGTGGATAACATAAGATATTGTTTTTTCTCTTATTTTCTTTTCAATATTACCATTAATATTAAAACCTTTTAGTAAATCTTCTAGTATCTTTTTTCCTAAAGAGGCAATGTCCTCTAGTTTAACTATTTCTAATACTATTTTTTTACCAGAGAAAAGACCACCTTTTTCTTCACTTTCATTAATTAAGACATCATTTAAAGTAACTCCTAATTCATTTAATGCTAGACTAATTAATTCCTCTTTATTCTTTCCCTTATAAACATATTTCTCCATAAACTTTACTCCTTACTTCTTTTTTAATATTTCTTTTTTCAATATATAATTTTGTATTATTGCAAAAGCACTTGTTGAGAACCAATATAAACCTATTGCTATGTTGAGTGAAAAAGACATTATAGTTATAAATACAGTCATCATTTTTGACATAAATTTTGTCTGTGCTTGGCTTTCTTCGTTCATGTTTGCCGTGTTCATATTGTTAAATGAGAAGTAAGTTACTAATGCTATTGCTATGTTGATAACAATATAGTAGTAATTTCCATTTGATATTTCTATCCAAGAAGTTGTACCTAATTCAAACCATAATAGTTTTCCTTCAAGGATTATAGGTAATCTTTGGACTGCTTCTAAAAATGCGAAGAATAGAGGTAATTGTATTAATGATACTAAGCAACCTGAAAATGGTTTAATATCATATTTCTTATATACCATAAGCATTTCTTGATTTTTTCTAAGTAATGCTTCTTGGTCTTGCATATTAGCATATTTCTTTTCTATTCTATCTAGTTCTGGCTGTGCTTTCTTTAAGTTTTCACTCATATTTATTGTTTGTTTAGATAGAGGTAAGACTATAAGTCTTAGTAATATACCTAATACAATTATAGATAAGCCATAGTTGCCTATTAAATTACCAACTTTAACTATTAACCAGGCAAGAGGTTTAACAAATATGTTTGTCCATAAGCCTTCATATCCTCCTGAAGTTACTTTTATTTTTTCACATTTAGGTAATTTACTTACATCTACTTTGTTTCTTTCATATATCTCAATAGTGTCTTCGTCCGTAGGTCTACATAAAATATTTTTAGTGTATGCTCGTTCTGTTTCTTTATCTTGGAAAGACTTTGTGCATCCTGTAGTTAGAAAAACTAACAGAACCATAGTTATAATCATTATCTTTTTTTTCTTCATTTATTTGTCTCCTTTATTTCTTTTAATAAAACTTCCTTTAATTCATTATATGATGCAGTAAGTACATCTTTCCTTAATATTATAACATACTTTCTATGAAATTCCATTTTATTTTTCATAAGAATATCTTTTATTTGTCTTTTTAGGCGATTTCTTACATTAGCGCGACCTAAATGCTTACTTACACTTATGCAATATTTATTAAAAACAAACTCACTTTCTATATTATATATAATATAAAATTTACTTACTCTTTTTTTTCCTGTTTTAACTATATGACTTATTTCTTCACTTTTTCTTACAATAAATTCTTTATTCATATAGTGCTCCTTTCAGTTAATAGAAAAAAACTACTATTTTTCAAGTAGTTAATTATTAACTAGATTTTTTCTACCTTTTTGTCTACGACTATTAAGTACTTTTTTGCTTCTAGTTAAAAAACCTTGCTTCTTAGTTTTAATACTTTTCTTCTTTGCTACTGGTGTTATTTTCATTTTTTTCTTCCTCCCAACTTTTTTCTCTTGACGTTAATGATTATAAACTATAGAATAGTATTTGTCAATATCTATACACATATTCACAGGGTTGTGGATAAAGTTAATCACATGTGTAAATATAAAATTGTGAATAATGTGGATAACTTGTTAATTGCCTGTAAAATAAGGGAAAATGCTGTTGATAACAAGTTGATAAGTGATGTTAATAAAAATTTTTTGAAATTTTACTTTGAAAATAGAATAAATGGGGTTAAAATGAAAGTGTAAATGTTGAATTGTGAGGTGAGGCTATGGACAAAGATAAAATTTGGAAAGATTTTTTAGAACATATTAAAGAGCGCACGACGGGAGTTACCTTTAATACTTGGTTTAAAGACTTGTCTTTGCTTACAATTACTACTAGTGAAATTGTCGTTATAGTTCCTCACGAGGCTACTAAAAGGCAACTTGTTAATAACTATATGGATATTATTGAAGAAGTGTTTTTAGAAATAACGGGTAAAGACTATAATGTACTTCTTTGTTTAGATGGGGAGTTTAAAATACCTGAAGAAAAAAGTGTTGTGAATAACAATAGATTTATTAACACCCCGCCTATAAGTGAAGAAGATAATTATAGATATGAAAAAAATGAAGTATTTAAAACTAATTTAAAAGATAAATACACTTTTGATAATTTTGTAGTGGGAGACTCGAATAGAATGGCATTTAGTAGTTGTTTAGCAGTTGCAGAAAACCCTGGAAGACTATATAACCCTTTATTTCTATATGGTAAAAGTGGACTTGGTAAGACTCATTTAATGCAGGCTATAGGAAACTATATAGTAACTCACTCTGATTTAAGAGTACTTTATATTTCTACTGACGACTTTATGAATGATTTTCTTAAAATTACTAAAGATAGTGGGGATAAAGAAGAAAACTTAAATTATATAGATTTATTTAAGAGTAAATATAGAGATGTAGATGTATTAATAATAGACGATATTCAGTTTTTAAGTAATGCTAAGGTTACCCAACAGGAGTTTACTAATACTTTTAATGATTTATATTATGACGATAAACAAATTATAATATCTTCTGATAGAAGTGTAGAAGACTTAAGAATGTTTGAAGATAGGCTTAAAACTAGATTTAACTGGGGGTTAAAGGCGATTATAAATGTTCCTGAATATGATTTGAAAGTTAAGATAATTAAAAATAAAATTAGAAATGGGGACTTTATAATGGAACTCAATGATGATATAATAAACTGCATAGCGTCTAATTGTGGAAATGACGTTAGAAACTTAGAGGGGGCTATTATTAGGTTATATGCTTATCAAGCAACTTATGGACTGAAACAATTAACTCTTGAAAATACTTTACAAGCAATAGAAGAATATACTACTAATATGTTATACACAGATAACTCTATAAGTAAGATAATAAGTGTAGTTGCAAATTACTTTAAACTTACCGTTGACGATATTAAGGGGAAAAGAAGAAGCAAGAATATTGCTCACGCGAGGATGGTCGCTATGTATTTATGCAGGATAATGACTGAGGAGTCGTACCCTCGTATAGCATTAGAATTTGGAGGACGGGATCATACGACAATAATACACGGGTTTGAAACTATTAAAAAAGATATTCAGACTAATAGAGAACTTGAAAAGATTATAGCAGAGTTAAAAGTTAAAATGAGTGAATAAACTCTTTAAAAGTAAGAGGTTATGCACAGTAGAGGAAAGTGGGAAATACCTTAACTTATGGATAAATTAAAGGTTATACACATTATTCACTTTAATAATAATAAAAATATAAAAATAAATAATATAAAGGAGAAAGATATATGAATTTTACAATTAATAAAGATGTTTTGTTAGAGAATTTAAATTATGTAGGAAGGGCTTTATCAAATAGAAATATAATTCCTGTTATAAATGGTATATTGTTTATACTAAATAATGAGGGTTTAAGTTTAACTGCTACTGATAATGAAATAACTATTAAAGCATTTATTCCTAGAGACGATATTAAGGAGATAAGAGAAGAAGGAAGGGCTGTTATATATGGTAAATATATAATAGATATAATTAGAAAGTTACCTAATGAAGATATAAATATAGAAGAAATAGATGGAGGAAAAGCAGTTATTTCTACTCATACAAGTAAATATAATTTGAATTGTTTTGAAGTAAATGATTTTCCTGATATAAAGATAGAAACTGTTAGTAATCCTTTAAAACTTACTTCTGGAAATTTTAGAGATATAGTTAATCAAACAGTATTTGCTACTTCTACACAAGAAAGTAAGGCCTTATTAACTGGAATTAATTTAAAGATACAAGGAAATTTACTTGAGTGTGTTGCGACTGACTCATATAGACTTGCTAAGAAACACGTTAAATTTGATAGTGTACTAGATCATAATGTTAATTTAGTAATACCTGCTAAAAATATAAATGAATTTGTTAAATTATTAGATGTAGACGATGCAACTGTAGAGGTACACCCTTTTACTAATAAAGTTATGATGAAATATAAAAACATACTATATCAATCTAGTTTATTAAATGGGACATACCCGAATACAGATACTTTAGTACCTAGTGATTTTGAAGTAATATATAAAGTTAATTTAAATGATTTCTTTAATGTTATTGACCGTGCTTCTATATTAGCACAAGCGAAAGATAAAAATATTATATCTTTAGAAACTAATCAAAATAAACTTATAATAACTTCTAGTAATCCTGAAGTAGGTAAAATAGAAGAAGTAATGAATATGGAAGTTATAAAAGGAGATAATATAAAGATAAGTTTTAGTGCAAGATATATGATAGAGGCTCTTAAAAGTTTTAGTGGAGAAGAGGTATGCTTATACTTTAATGGAGAGATTAAACCTATTATATTAAAAGAAAATGATAATGGAGATTTACTTCAATTAATATTACCAATTAAGACTTATTAATTAAAAAAGTACTTAAATTTTGAAAGTTTAGGTACTTTTTTTAAATTTTTAATAAATTTCGACATTTTTCGACAAAATTCGACAATTATTTCATTTATAATAGCGAGTTTAGAAAGGAGGGGATAACTAGTGAATTATGAAGTTAATGAGAGAACTTTACTAATTTTACCTGTTGGAAAAGAAAGATGTAAAGTGTATGAAGATACAAGAAGTTATAACATAAATAAATCTACTTTTAAAGTAATTGAACATAGTTGTGAATATTTTGGTGTAAGTTATAGATCTAGGTTAGAAGGTAGTAAAAGATTTATAAAAACTAGATATAAATCTCCTATTGTGATAGAAGAAACATCAAGATTAGTCTTTTTTCCTTTATCCAGTCCACAAAATAAATCTAATTATTGGATAAGTTATAATAATGTATTAGAATATTATCCAGCATTACATAGAAAAAATCATACTATGGTTAGATTTAAAAATGGTTTAAGGTTAGAAGTTCCAGTATCATTTTATAGTTTTAATAATCAATATTTAAAAGCATCACGATTAAGTGCTGTTTTAGCAGAAAGATTATTTAGAAATTATTAAAAAAACTAGTGTAATGGGCATATTTGTGATATAATTGTTAATAGGTATAGGAGTACTCGTATACCTATTATTTTTGAATTTGAAGTTATAAGAGGTTTTAGAATGTATATCAAGAAGTTAGAAGTAACAAATTTTAGAAATTATGATAAATTTAAACTTGAAGATTTAAAAAATTTGAATATAATAATTGGTGAGAACGGAGTAGGAAAGACATCAATTATTGAAAGTATTTATGTTTGTAGTCTTGCAAGAAGTTTTAAAAGTAATGACGATGGTGTTATTTTAAAGTCTGGTAAGGATTTTGCTAAAATTAAAATTGAACTTCAAAATCAAGAGAAAATAAAGAAATTAGAGTATATTTTTACTGAACAGGGTAAAAAGACTAAGATTAATAATACTTTAAAAAAGAAGATAAGTGATTTTATATCACAATATAAAGTTATATTATTTTCTCCTGACGAACTCCGAATAATAAAAGAGGCTCCTAATACAAGAAGAAATTATTTAAATATTAGTTTATCACAGATTAATAAGTCTTATATAAAACTTTTAAATAATTATAATATTCTTATAAAAAATAAAAATGATTATTTAAAAAAGATGTATATTAATTCTAATATGGATACAACTTATTTAGATATATTAGACGAAAAGATATCTAGTCTGGGGTATCAGATTTGTAAAAGTAGAAGTGAATACATTTTTAAATTAAATAAGTATATTAAGAAGATATTTAAAAAATTTAAAAAGGAAGACGAGGTTTGTATTAAGTATATTAGTCAATTTTCTGATAAATCTATTGAGGAAATACTAAGTATGTTAAAGAAAAATAGGAGTAATGAGTGTAGTTTAGGACTTACTAAAACAGGAATACATAGGGACGATATTGTATTTATGCACAATGGAATGAGCGCTAAAGAGTTTAGTTCACAGGGTATTCAGAAGTTAATTTTGTTATCTCTTAAAATGGCAGAGTTAGAAGTATTAGTAAATGATTATTACGAAGAACCTATTTTACTTTTAGACGATTTATTTAGTGAACTTGATAGTATTAATCAAAATAGTATTTTAAATAATTTGAATAAAAATATACAGGTATTTATTACTACAACAGATGTAAACAATATAAAACCTAGTATGGTTAAGAAGTCTAAAGTTATAGAACTTAAGTGAGGAAGGTGGTAAAAATGAATGAAAGTCATTATAATGAAAATGATATTCAAGTTTTAGAGGGACTTGAAGCAGTTAGAAAAAGACCTGGTATGTATATAGGTACTACTAGTGAAAGGG
>CANRGI010000020.1 GCA_947630095.1 uncultured Bacilli bacterium | reverse complement strand
CCTAATGCTAACATAAGCATTGTAATTATAAAAATACCTAATTTAGTTCTTGTATTTAAAATTCTTCTTAACATTTTACACACACCTTTCTAGGCACAGAAAAACACATAGTAAAACCACTATGCGTTCGTGTATGCAAAAAGATAAAAGATTTATTTAGTTGGTAATAACCCCCCCCATTACAAACAAATGTTTCGTCAAGACTTTTCTTCATAATTTTTTGCATCTCCTTTTTATTATCTATACTTACATTTTATTATTTTATTTTATCATTGTCAATGATTATTTGTTATTTTAAATGAATATTTACTATTTAAAAAAATATAACTACTCACTAGTTATATTTTGGTTTATATTTTATTTTTTATTCATTTTCAGTTTTTATATGTACATCTAATTGATTAAATGGTATTTCTATACCTTTTTTATCAAATTCTTCTTTTATTAATTTTAATGCTGTTCTTTTTATAGCAAAATGAGTATAAGGTTTACAAAGAATAGAAATTCTATAAGTAACTTGACTACTATCTAAAGAGTCTACTCCTAATAATTCTACTTCTTTATTAACTACATTAGGAATAGTTTCTAGTTTAGGTTTTAATTTAGTTAAAACTTTTTCTAATGAGTCTATATTAGTACTATAAGATACTCCTAAATCTAAGAATAAAAGAGTATTACAAACTGAATAGTTTACTACAGTAGATATATTACTATTAGTTATTGTAAATATTTCTCCTGTAACTGCTTTTAATTTAGTAGTACTAAGTCCTAAGTTAATTACTTCTCCAGTAAAACCATTTATAAGTACTATATCTCCTACACTATATCTATCTTCAAATATAATTAATATACCCGCTAATACGTTTTTTAAGGTATCTTGAAAAGCAAGCCCAACAACTACTCCTACTACACTTAGTGAAGCGATTATACTAGTTGTATTTACTCCATAAATTTCTAATATAATAAGTATATCTATTACAATTATTAAATACTTTATAATATTTTTAATTAAATTTATAATAGTATTTTCTTTTTTAACATTTTTTCTAATACGTTCTGTTTTAACTAAAAATTTATTAATTAATTTATCTACTGTTTTAAATATAAATATACTTACTATAATAACTATAATAGGACCATAAAATTTAGTACTAGTTAATATTTTTAATAATCTTTTTAATAATTTATCTAACATTTTTTACTCCTTTTAATAAAAAGTCACATTAAGTGACTTATAGTTCATCATTAAAATCTAATCTATCTATTTCTTCTATTACTTCAAGTTGTCCTTCTACTATTCTTTTTAATCTATTTTTAAGTAGCATTGCATTTCTTTTAATTCTGTCTGCTTGTTCACTTGCTTTTTCTGCTTTAAGTAAGGCATCATTGATAATTCTATTAGCATTCTTTTTTGCTTCATTTACTATACTTTCTGCTTCTATTCTAGCACTTTTCTTAATATCGTCACCTGCTGACTCTGCATTAAAAATCGCGCGGTTCATACGTGACTCTAAATCAGTATAATAATTTAATTTTTCTTCTAATTCTTTTAATTCTTTGTCTACTTGTTTTTTATCATTTAAAAGTTTTTCATATTCGTCTATTATATAGTCTAAATATGCTTTAACTTGGTCTTTATCATAACCTTTCCAGACAGTTTCAAAATTCTTCATAGGACACCCTCTTAACTAATATATTACCATTCTTCTCCATTATCATTTGCTTTTTCTTCTGTTATTTCTCCTTGAACATCTACATTACTAGGAGTACATAAATAAATACCTTCGCCCACTTTTTGTAAATCACCATTTATAGCATATAATGTACCACTTAAAAAATCAATAATTCTTCTTGATTGGTCTTGTGTTACTCTTTTAAAATTTACTACTACACTATTTTTTGCTTTTAAATGGTCTGCGATTGTTTGTGACTCTGAATAGGCACGAGGTTCAACTAATATCATTTTGTTATTAGAGCCTGTTGCCTTTTTATTCTTTTCTTCTGCTACTTTATAATATTCTTCTTCGTCGCCTGTGTCAATATCAGTATCTTTTGTTTCAAATAATTTAAAATTTTTAAATGCCATAATTGCCTCCATTTATTTTATCTCATAATTTATTTTAGCATAATAATTAAAAGTGTGCAACTTCTTGTTTAAAATTTTAGAAAAAAGTTTTTATTTAGTATGAAAAAAACACAATTATCAATAAATGGATAATCGTGTTTATTATGCTTACTTAAATTACTATTTTTAAGTAATAACTTGGTAAGCATTAATATTATGTGTGGTTTATAAGTTTATATACATCTTTTTTAAAGAAAATTAATAAATCTATTAAAAATAATATATAAAGAGTTATGGTAATAATTAACAAAGCATTTTTTGTTATAGTAATAAGTATTAATTCTTTTAAAGGAATATAAAGTAAATAAATTAAAAGAGTACATATAGAATAAATAAACATTTTAGGTAAACTTAGAGATACTTTAGTATTTTCTTTTTTTATTAGTTTTTCATTTATTAAAGTTAATAAATATTCTAAAGTTGAAGGTATTAAAAAGCCTATTAGTAATATAGTTAATAAGTTTTTACTTGCTAAATCTAAAATAGATAATATTATTACACCTATAAAACCATAAAAGGGTTTCCAGGGGCCTTTTAAATGTTTTATATTCTTTCTATCAGTTAGAGAGTTATATAAAGTATAAACTAGATAACAAATAATACTCAAATAGATAAAATCAAAAAACATACTATCACCTATAATAAATATATTAAAAAAAGAAAGAATTAGAACTTAATTCTTTCCTCTATATAGTTTACTAAATCATTTAAATTAACTACTGTTTGTTCCATTGTATCTCTATCTCTTACTGTTACAGTGTTATTATTTAATGTATCGTCGTCAATAGTAACGGCAAATGGAGTACCTATAATATCTCCCCTTCTGTAGCGCTTTCCAATGTTTCCTGCTTCGTCATAAGAAGTCATAAAGTGAGTTGATAAAGTTTTATAAATTTCTTTTGCTTTTTCACTATGTGTCTTTTTGATAAGAGGTAAAACTGCTACTTTATAAGGGGCTAAATAAGGGTGGAATTTCATTACTTCTCTAGTAGTACCATCAGGAAGAGTTTCTTCTTTATAAGCATCACATAAAACTGTTAGTACTGTTCTTTCTACACCTACACTAGGTTCTATAACATAAGGGATATATTTTTCATTTGTTTCTGGGTCAGTGTATTCCATATTAACTTTAGAAAATTCTTGATGGCGAGATAAATCGTAATTAGTTCTACTTGCTATACCCCATAGTTCTCCCCAGCCAAATGGGAATTTATATTCTATATCAGTTGTTGCATTACTATAAAATGATAATTCTTCTTTAGAGTGGTCTCTTAATCTTAGATTTTCTTCTTTAATTCCAAGACTTAATAAGAAATTTTTACATACTTCTTTATAATGAGCAAACCAGTCAAGTTCTGTACCTGGTTTACAGAAAAATTCTAATTCCATTTGTTCAAACTCTCTTACTCTAAATATAAAATTACCTGGAGTTATCTCATTTCTAAAACTCTTACCTACTTGGCCTATTCCAAAAGGTACTTTTAAGCGCATACTTCTTTGTACATTTAAGAAGTCAGCAAATATTCCTTGGGCTGTTTCAGGACGAAGATAAACTGTGCTTTTTGAGTCTTCTGTAACTCCTTGAAATGTTTTAAACATTAAATTAAATTCTCTTATATCAGTAAAATCAGTTTTACCACAGTTAGGACATTTTATATTATTATCTTTTATAGTTTTAATTAATTCTTCTTTTTTTAAACCACCAGCATCTATTTTTAAGGCATCTTCTATTAATTTATCAGCACGATGACGTGTTTTACAATTTTTACAGTCAATTAATGGGTCACTAAATGTTCCAATATGGCCACTTGCTTCCCATACACGAGGGTTCATTAAAATCGCACTATCAAGGCCTACGTTGTTAGGGTCTTCTTGTATAAATTTCTTTGTCCAAGCATTTTTTATATTCTTTTTAAGTTCAACACCAACAGGTCCAAAATCCCAAGTATTAGCAAGACCACCATAAATTTCACTACCTTGGAATATAAAACCATATTGTTTACAAATATTCACTAATTTGTCCATTGTCAATTCATTATTCATTTATAATTATCCTTTCATTAACTTTTCTTTTAACATTATATATTAGTTATGCTTTTTATTCAATACTTTATTGTCAAAAAATGTAAAAAAACACGAAGGTAATCTATTTAGTTACTTTTTATTTTTATGCTTTTATTCGCACTATTTAATGAGGCATAATAAGTTTTAAATAATTATATTATTTTCTTTTAGTATTTATTTGTAAACCGTTTATTTATGGGCATTTGTGAGAGTTTATAGTAAAATTTTTTAAAAACTCAAAAAATTTAAAAATCTAATTAAATTATTATTGGTACTTCTAATACCATAAAAAATACTCAGTATAAGTGGTATTTCTGGGTCACGAAGTTTTTTATTAGACAATGTTATATTGCTTTTTAGGTGAGAAATAAAAATGATAAAAGAAAAATTTTATAATTTTAATCCTAATATCAAGAGTATTATATCAAGTAATATAAGAAAATATAGGAAGCAAAGAGGGTTTACACAAGAACAATTAGCCCTTTATACTGAACTATCTTATGACTTTATTAGAAGAATTGAAACTAGTGGTGGTAAAAGTGGTTTTTCTGTTGAAACACTATATAAAATCGCCACTGTACTCGAGGTAAGTATGGATGAACTCACTAAAGAAGAAAAGTAGTTAGAAAAGCGTCTAACTACTTTTTAAATTATTTAAGAAATTTTTACTTTTTAGATATAAGCCTGTATATTCTTTATAATAAGCATTTAAAAATACATCTATTTCTTTTATAACTTTATCACTTAAGTTAAGAGCAGATATTTTACTTATATCAATATAAAAATATGCCTTTATAAGTTTTAAAACTTTAGTATCATAGATTGGTTCAGTATCTCTATGTAAGTCACATACGTATCCACCTTTTCTTAAAGAGATAGTTCTTATAATATTACTATTACAAACTACACAGCCATCTAGGTGTAAACTAATACCTAGATAAGGCAAGTACTTTATTTCTACTATGTTAGTTATTACTGTAGGGTTAAAATTTTCTTCTATTTTTAAAACTGCATTTATAAATATATCATATATATCTTTAGTGTCACTAACGCCTTTAGAAACATTTCTAGTAAGGTCAGTTAAGTAACTTAAATAACCTATTAGAGTAATATCTCTTCTTATGTTTAAAAAATAATTTATTACGTCAGCACTTATTAGGGAACCAAGTTTTCCCTCTTTATAATATATATGAAAAATAGCATAGGTAAAATTGTCACTTATACTCCTCAGTTTGCTTTTAGGCTTTAAGGCTCCTTTAGAAATAACTCCTATTACTCCTTTTTCTTTAGTTAGTATATGCAATATTTTGCTATTTTCGCCATAGTGAAGGGTATTTACAACAAATCCTTCTATGCTTATTATTTCCATTACTTCTTTTTATCTCCCCTCTTGTATTTTAAATAATCTTCTACACTTCCTGTTTCTGTAAATCTTTTCCATAATTCTTGTTTTGTCATATTATCACCTATTTAATTATGTGATAGTTAATATAAAAATATTCATTAAAAATCATTAAAACCTAATTCATTTAAATATTTTTCTTTATCTCTCCACTTTCTTAGGGTTTTTACATATAATTCTAAATAAACACTTTTGCCTAAAAGTTCTTCCATATCTACTCTTGCACGGGAACCAATTTCCTTTAACATAGCGCCTTTTTTACCTATTATAATCTTTTTAAGAGATTCTCTATCTACTATAATATCAATATAAATATTATAAGAATTATTTTCTTCTACCATATCGCTTAGTAAACAAGTTACTGAATGAGGTACTTCGTCTGTAGTTAATTCAAGTATTTTTTCTCTTACTAATTCTGTTAATCTAAATTCTATGGTGCTAGATGTGATATCTCCATCTGGGAAATATTTTACTGTATCGGTTAAGTAAGAAGTTATGACTTTTAAAAGTCTATCAATGTTATCATTTGTTTTTGCTGAGACTGGTATTATTTCACTAAAGTTGTAAATATCTTTTACTTCTGTAATCTTTTTTATTATTTCTTCATTTGTAAGTTTATCTATTTTATTTAAAACTAATATAACTGGTTTAGTTACGTTTCTCATTTTATCTAATACAAAGGCATCTCCTTTACCTAGAGGCGCAGTTGCGTCCATTACAAGCATTATTGCATCTACATCATTAGCACTGTAGTATGCTTGGGCATTAAGTTTATTACCTAATTTATTTACAGGTTTATGTATACCTGGAGTATCTACAAATACTATTTGAGTATCGTTATTAGTGTATACTCCTTGAATTAAATTTCTAGTAGTACCTGGTTTATCTGATGTAATTGCTAATTTTTCTCCTATTAATCTATTTAATAAAGTAGACTTTCCTACATTAGGTCTACCTATTATACTAATAAATCCACTTCTCATTTTAAATCTTCCTTACTAAATGTTGTAGACATTAATTCGTCAAATGTTAATACTACACTTTCACCTTTTGTATTCATTATATTAAATAAAGCACTTTTATCAAAAAATTCTACTATGGTTTGTTTGCACAAATGACAGGGATAAGCAATATTCGGTAAATCTGTCATTAAGTAAAGCGCTTTAAATTCTCTTTCTCCTGCACTAACTGATGCGTTTATCGCATTTCTTTCAGCACATATAGTGGCTCCATAAGAAGCATTTTCAATATTTACTCCCTTAAATAAATTTCCATTTTTAGTTTCTACTATACAAGCAAAATGTACATTAGAATATGGAGCATAACTGTTTTTAATAAGTTCTAATAATAAATCTTTCATAAATCACCTTCCTACATTAATACTTTCTAAAATTTCGTCTTGTAAATTAAACATAACTTTTTCGTCTTCTTTTTTTATGTGGTCATATCCTAGCAAATGAAGTAAACCGTGTACTGTTAAAAAAGATAATTCCCTTATAAATGAGTGACCATATTCTTCTGCTTGAGCGTGAGCGCGGTCTAAACTTATATAGATTTCTCCTAAATCAGTAATTTCTGTATCTAATACTTCATTATCTAAAAAAGCAAAACTAATTACATCAGTAGGTGCATCTACATTTCTATAAACCTTATTTAATTCGTGTATGTGAGTGTCACTAGTTAATACTATTCCTACTACTGAAGAAGTTACATTTAATTTTTTTCTAGTTGCTTCTATTACATTTTTTATTATTTCTTCGTCTATAATTTCATTTGTTAAATTTGTTATTACGTAATTCATAACTACTCCCCTAAAACCTAATTAAACCTAGAAAATATAACAATGCTAATACTAGAACTAATATTGATAAAAAGTTATAAAATCCATCTTTTTGAAGAAATGAAGGCAACTTTTTTCTTATTGCATCTAATGCTACATATATTAAGAAACCCGCAATACCGCCTAATACATTAAGTATTATATCGTCTATATCAAATGTCCTACCAATAAATCTCTGTACTATTTCTATTGTTAAACTTACTAGAAATGTTATAAAAGAAATATTCCTAATTTTATTTATTTTAGTATAGTATGTTGCAAAGAAACCAAAAGGCATAAATAAAATGATATTTCCTACTACTTGACTATAAAATTCACTACTTCCTATAGGATAACGAAACATCTCTCTAAATGGTACTAAATTCATACCTCCTACATATTCTCTACTTGTAACTAGTTCAAATAATAATAAAATATAAGTTATAAAACAAAGTAGTAATAATTCTTCGTGTAAAATAAGTTTTTTACTAGTGTTTTTTATATAAAATACCCTAAGTATTATGATTATTACTAAAAATATTACTAATGTAGGCCAAGTTGTTTCTAATAAATCAAATATTGCTGTCTTTACCATTTTATTCTCCTTCTAAAGTTTCTACTGGTTCATTAGGTATATCCTCTTCTATTCCTATACTTTCATAAACTCTATAAAATACTTCTATTTCTATTTTACTACTATATATGTTTTTTTTCAAAACTTTTTTATCTATTATGTATTCTTCTTCATTTAATTTATCACTTATACTTCGCTCGGACCTTTTTAATGCCTCTATATAAGCCTCGTTTTCAGTTAGATTATGGGTTTCATATTTATACAAAGATTTAGTTTCTTTCATTACCTTAAAAAATAAATATGGTTTATCTATTAATACTTTAGTTTCGTTCATAGAATTTTTAGTGTCATATTTACCCATTAAAGTTAGTTTTTTACCGAATATGTCTAGGTAAATATGAGTGATTTTTTTGCCTGTTTTTTCATAAGAAGAATGTTTAAAAGGTACTGTAGTTGTCACTTTGTACCAAACTTCACCGTAGACTTCCCCTTGGGCTTTTACTTTTTCTACTATTTCTTCGTCTTTTTTAATTAAACCACTTATTATTACTTCTCCTTTTTTAACTATTTCATTCATTTCTTTTATTCTTGTACCTTTTTTAGTTACAATATACATTATCATAGCGTCTTTAGAAGCAACTATGTTTTTAGGTGTCGAGTCGTCTAATTCTTTAGTTACTATTCTTTCAGTTAAATTTACTATATATTTAGTACCTACTCTTTCTATTTCTATCCATTCTAGGGTATCTTTATTTTCTTCAAGTATTTTCTTTTTTACTTTATCTAAAGTAGCATTATCTTTTACAAATTTATATTTTTCTATGTTTTCGTCTTTTAAATAAAGAGATATAATTCTTTTTAATTCATTATTTTGTGTCACTATTTCTATATCAAAGATAACATTTGATAGTATGACTAATAAAATATAGACAAATATAAATGATAAAATTAATATAAAATGTTTTTTAATAAAGTGTGTAATACCAGAAGTGCCATAGTGTTTTTCTATTTTAATATCTTTTAAGATAAGACTTAATCTTTCATAATCTTTACTTTTTATTTTAAAATAAATAATACCATTAATGTAATTTAAATCTTTAAAGTAGATTTTTTTATTTAAAAGGATATTTTCTATTTGGTATAGGTTTTCACTTTTTATACTTAACAATATTAAATCAGTACTCATTTATTTCAACACTCCTAATATTACCTGTTATAAGTAGTTCTTCTTTATCTAAAGCATTTAGATGTATATTAGTTCCTTTTATTTTTACTATTTTATTATTTATTTTTAAGAGTGCTAAATCGCTTTTAATATCTAATAAAATAGTGTATTTTAAAATGTGTACTCCATAAGGTAAGATAGATATGCGGTAATCTTCTTTTTTTAAATAACAACTTAAATTATTTAGCATACTAATCACCTAGTAATTTTATGATTTTAATTAAAAGTTTATACAAAAGTTTATTAGAAAGAAAAAAAGGTGCTTATGCACCTAGTTTAGCGTTTACTATTTCACTTACTACTTTAAAATCTGCTCTTCCTTTTAATCTAGCATTTGCTTCTTTCATAATTTTACCTATATCTTTTTTACTTTCTGGTTTTACAATATCAAATATTTCATTTAAAACATTTTCTATTTCTTCTTTAGATAATTGCTCTGGTAAATATGCACTTATGAGTTTTATCTCTCTTTCAAGGTTGTCTGCTAAGTCTTTTCTTCCTCCACGAAGAAACTCTTCTATAGATTCTCTATGTGTTTTTACTTGCTTACTAGCAACTTCTATTACTAAATCGTCAGTTATTTCGTCAAGTTTATTGTTGATTCTGTTTAAATCAATAGCGCTTTTTAAAAGCCTTATAGTACTTAGGGAATCTTTGTCTTTATTGCGCATTGCATTTTTCATGTCCTCAGTTAATTTTTCATATAAAGTCATGATTTCACCTCTTAATCTCTACGCTTTCTGTTATTTCTTCTAGCATTTTTTATTGCTTCTTTTTTTGCTTCACGTCTTACTACTCCTGGTTTTGAGTATTCTTTTCTTTTCTTCATTTCAGAAGGGATACCACTACGTTGAACTTTGATTTTAAACCTTTTTAGAGCATTTTCAATGTTTCCGTTTTTTACTTCAACATGTATCATTTTTCTTTCCCTCCCTTCGTTTCTATGTCAAATTATAACACCTAATTATATATATTTCAAGGAAAAGTGCGTGTATTTGTCGGTTTTTGTCGTATTTTTAGGGTAAAAAAAGAAGATTAGTTTTATTTTAATCTCCTTTTAGTTTAATCTTAATGTTTTTGAGTGTGTGCCATCAGTTATTTCAAGTACATCAGCGTATTCTTGATTATTATGTCTTGTTATGCAGTTTTCGTCTAATTCTTTATTACATTCTAAGCAGTATTCAATAATTCTTTCATTACCTAAGGCATCTTTAACTTTAATAAATGTTGAATTATGAGACTCGATATAAGAAACTTTTTCTGCTAGTGAACCATTTAATCTATAACCTGATGGTGCTATATATACTTTGTTTCCTTCACTATCATAAGTTATCAAAGCAGGTATGATATCTGTACTTTCCTTATAAAGAGGTAACTCTTTCTTTTCTACATTTAGACCTAGTTTTTGTATTTCTTTGATTTGATGGGAAGGACCTAACAAACTAGTTAGTAAACATACCTCATTAACGTGATTAATATGGTTATCATAAATATTAGCAGATACGCCTAAAACTGATACTAAAGATACTATAGTAATAAGTCCTTTTTTAATGTTATTATTCATTTTATATTCCCCCTTAACACTATATAAATTGTACCATAAAAAGTATAATAAGTCAAGATTTAAGTCAACTACTGTATTTTATTTTATACTTTTATTCTTTTACAATGACACCTAAAAGACCCACTAAATACTTACAAGCGAATACATCAACTATAATTCCTTTTAGTGATACTTCGTCAAATAAAGTTTTACTAATATCAGATTTAGTTAAGTCTAAACCTTTTAAATTACAATTAGTAAAATCAGTTTTTTCTAAATTTACTGTATCAAAATCAGCATTTTTTATTTCACAATTTAAAAATCTAGTATCAATGATATCACTTTTATTTATTATTAAATTTTCTAATTTAGTAAAAGAAAAGTTTAAGTATTTTGCTACTGTATTATTGAATTCAATATCTTTTAATTTTGAGTCAATAAATGATACATTTGTAAGTTTAGAGTCATTAAATGAAACTCTAGTAAAATATTTATTATTAAATTCCATATTGGAAAAATAGACACTATCGAAAATTACATCTATAAATTCGACATTAAAAAGTTTTATGTCCGTAAAATCTATATGAGAAAAAATGACACTGTCAAAGGTAATATCTTCTAATACTATAGGACTAGAGATTTTACCTGTATATTTTGCATTAGTGAATATTTCATTTTCTATCGCTTCATTAATATCAATTTCTTCATAATCTTTTATTTTAGGATAATTAATTTTCATTTTGACCTCTTTGTATAAAATAAAACCTCGTATAAACGAGGATTAAATTCTTAAATGGTCGGAAAGACAGGATTTGAACCTGCAACCACTCGGTCCCAAGCCGAGTGCTCTACCAAGTTGAGCCACTTTCCGATTTTTTTGGCGTCCCCAAGAGGAGTTGAACCCCTAACCTTTTGATCCGTAGTCAAACGCTCTATCCAGTTGAGCTATGAGGACATTATGTCCTACTCTTTTCAGTACGTGTATAATCATATCATATTTTTATGAATTTGTGAAGATTTTTTTTGATTTTTGTAAATTTTTTTTAATGTTTATCTTTAAAAATTATGTTTACTATACTATATTGTATGCTATTTTGTGATTTTATGATATAGAAATGGTGAAAGTTTCCTGTCTTTCCGACCGATTTCATTTTAAAAACTGATTTATGGGACTTTATAAAGTTTTTATAACATTTGAAATACTACACTAAAAGATTATGTTTTCTTTTTATTAACAACAAAAAATGAGTAAGAATTACACCTTATTTGGGTTCATTTACTCATATTTTAAGTTATTTGGTATTACAATATAGCAAAGATGGATTAAAAGTTATAAAGTAAATTATTATTAATAGTAGTAATGAAAATATTAAATATACAAATATTTTTTCTATATCTATAAAGAATAAACTTATAAAAAGTAAAATTAATAAAATTTTTAAAATATTTTTTTTACTGTATAATACATTTAATAAAGTTACTGTTATAAATGATACATTTGTATATAGTAATAAATCTGTCACTATAATTTTAGGCATATAACTTATTTTAAAGGCGTTATTTATTAGTAAAAACGTTAAAATGACAAGCGTTAGCATTATTAATCTAACTATAATTGTTATAAAAATAAAATTTATTGCAATAGAAGTTGATAATGTTCTTTTATCTATTCTAAGAGAAATATATTCCATAGAAAAATCAATGTTTGACAAATAAATTTTCATAGTTATACATATTAAAGCAAAGTATGATATTACTTTTAATATAACTTCTAAACTATTTTTTATATCCAATTCTTTTAAACCTAGATATCCATAAATATCCTTAAATGGTATTTCTCCTATACTACTTTTATCTATATAAAGTATAATAATAGTTGCTAATAATATAACAAAGAAATATTTATAAATTTTTTATTTTATTAAATACAAATTTTTAATTATTAAATA
>CANRGI010000019.1 GCA_947630095.1 uncultured Bacilli bacterium | reverse complement strand
ATGTTTCTCTTGAAATTAATCTTTAAAGTTTTTATTGTATCTAGGCATTCCATCAAATACTCCGTTTAAGTACATCTTTTCAATATTTTGAGATTCTCTTGGCATTTCGTTAGAAAATCTTTTTAATACTGTTCCCTTTTTAGGATCAAAATAAGTTGAATAAATTTGGTCTGGCCTTATTAAAGTATTATTTAATATATTAGTAGAGTGTGATGTGAAAAATAATTGTGAATCCTTTGAGTAATGAAAGAAATACTTTAAAATACATTCTTCTAATTCGTTATGAAAACCACTAGAAAATTCATCTATAATTATCATACATTCTTCATTAATAGAATGTAAAAATGAAGGAAGTAATTCCATAAGTGTTAAATTTCCAGTAGATTCAAATATTTCTGGAATATAAATATCTGTATCTTTTTTATTAAATGAAATTAATTTGTTATTATCATTTGATTTAACTGATAACTTATTGTTAATATTAATTTTTTCTTCGCCATATTCTATTTTTTGTTTATAATTTATTTGTTCTAAAAATTTATTAATTTCATCTACTTTATTATCTTTTAAATATTCATGAACTAATAAACTAGAACCACTATATGTTATTACATTTCTATAATAACAATTAATATAGACTGATTTTTTCATATAATCAAACCATTTATTTAAAACGGAATTGCCATAAAAATTAGTGTCAAAATATATTCTACGAAGAAATAATAATTTACTTGAAATATCTTTTACTGTTTTTTCTTCTTCTAAATTAAATTTTGCAGTTGAGCCAAGTCTTTCTAATATAACTTTATCTCCTAATGTTAATTTTTCAGATATTATTTCATTTATACCCATTTCTATAGCATATATAATATCGGTGTTTTCACTTACAAATGTGTAAGTTATTTTATATGTTGTTTTATCAGTATAAAAACTTTTTT
This sequence comes from uncultured Bacilli bacterium, assembly GCA_947630095.1. Lineage (GTDB taxonomy): Bacteria > Bacillota_I > Bacilli_A > RF39 > UBA660 > MGBC139354. The sequence goes on along the minus strand of CANRGI010000019.1, from coordinate 12,038 downwards.
TAGATAATAAATCTATTTCATTATTACTAAATAATAAATCAAGTAAAAATTTAATACTCAATAATATATTTGTTTTTCCTGAAGCGTTTTCTCCTACAAATAAACAACCTTTAAGTATTCTATTGCTTCCTACATTTTCACTTTCTAAAAACTTATAATTTGTTGCGGAAAATTCTATTTCAGTAGGTTTTATAAATGTAACATAGTTTTCTAATTTAATTTTTTTTAACATTATAATCCACCTTTCATTAATATTATATTACAAATGTAAGAAAATTACAATTATTTTTGATACTAGTGTATTTTTTTTACACTTAATATAAAGTATAAAAAATAAAACTATATAAGTTCCATTTATAAATTTGCTCTTGTTTTAATTATGTTTAATTCTTCATTGTTGCAAATTAGATTTATCTTTGTTATAACAAAACCACTAGTTTTATAAATACTAGCAAGTTCATTTTTATTCATTTCTTTTAAATCATTTAATACTTTATTTGTAATATTTTCTTCTATATTATTTACTATGTTAGAGTTTACTCTATAACTTTTAGTAAATGCTTTGGTTTTCACTTCTATTTCAATAATTGTTCCGTTTAAACCTACAAATAAAGAATTAATGTTTTTAGAGTTTAGATTATCAAATGAAATACTATGATATCCTTCTTTATAAGGGTTATCATTACTTGCTTTTATGTTATTTTTAAAGATAAATAAAGTTAATAAAATAAATATACTGCATACTAATACTCTTTTCATAACTCACCTAGTTATAGTATTAGTAAAATATTAGTAAATAAACTGGTAAAATTTGTAAAATGATTATTTTATTACTAAACCTTTTATAAATCTATAAAATAAAGTAGCAAATATTTCTATTTCTTTAGTACTTTTATATATAAAATGTGGAGTTTCTGTATATTTGTCTTCTTGCCAAGAGTTAATATTTGTTTTTAGTTCTCCTTCATAATAAAGGTATCCATTTAGGTAATCAGATAAATCTTTTATAGAGGCATAGCCTGAAGGGGCTAATTCAGTCATATTTAAAAATCTAGTAAGTATGTCAACTACAAATTCACAACACGTAAATGATTTATCAATATATACTTTCTTTCTTAAAGGGTATGCAAGCGCGGAGATAAAATTATATACATATTCTTCTTCGTGGGCGTAGGCATATTCTATATAAGATTTAACTTGATAATAAGTTTCTTTAGTTACTGGTATTTTGAATATTTTTACTTTAGTGGGTTCTTTTGAAGTAGTGTATCTTAAAGGAGATTCTTTAGTAAGACCTGCACAGAAAGTGGCTGTTAAGTATTTTCTTGAAAAAGAATACATAGTAGATAAGTCTTTACTAAGCGATATAGAAACGTGACTATATTCAAAATTAGATATTTTTCTTATAAATTTTCCTATTTTAAGATTTGTTTTTGTTAATATTACATAAATGTTATAATTTCTTGGCATATAATATATCCTCCTACTTATTTAATTATAACAAAAATGTTAGTTTATTTTACATTTTTATAGTGTGGTTTACATAAAAATAAGAGAAGTTCATTCAAAAAACTTCTCTATAGGTATATCTAATGCTTCACTTATTTTGTATAAGTTAAATAAACTTATACCTTGACTTACCTTTTTACTTTCTAAACTTCCTATTAGGGAAGTAGATACTCCTACTTTTTTTGCTAAATCTTTTTGAGTAAGAGCACCTTTACTTGCATTGTACATTAGTCTATACTTTCTAATATTATTTCCTATTAAACTATTTATTTTACTTTCTGTCATAATTACTCCTAGTTATCAGCTGCAGCACAGGCTGCATCTATAGATGGTATATATGGGTCAGTGGTTGTACCATTACCAGTTACTATAGCACAGGCTTTTATTGATAGAACTGGACGAATAACCGAATCCGGTGTTGCTGTTCCAGAATAATATAAACTATCTCCAACAACTATTGCTACTCTCGGACAAGTACCGCTGCAATAATTATAATCTGGAGTCATTGTCCACCATTCTTTTTCACCTACGCTATTTTGTTTAACACTATTTAATTTATAATAAACTTCTTTGTTGAGACTTTTATACGAATAAGTTCCTCCTGCATAAATTATCTCATCCGCTGTTATTAATCCTATTGGATTAATTAATTTAGCGTTTTCATTTACTCCACTAAATTTATCTTTTATGCTTGCATCTACATTTTCTATTCCTTGGCCATTTACACCACATTTGAAACTAGGGTGTTGTATCGATGTATTACTAAATTTAATATGTTCGTTATAATACATTTCGCCTGTTGATTTATATCCATTAGTGCTAGTTCTATCATTACAATATATTGCTGTTTTACTTATATATTTATTAAATTCTTTATTTTTTATATTAATATTGTACCATCCATTTAATGTATTTGTATCTACACTGTTATCTTCGCCCAAAATGTTAGAATTATATGTATTTTCTCTATTTGTTTCTTGACTACCTTTTGTTCCATATTTAAAACCTACATACATAGTGTCATCGGTATTTTTGCCATTATATGAATTTTGAGCAATATAAGCATCTGTCACTTCAGGGCTAGTTCCTGCATATAATAATCTCACGCTTCCATCTTCATTAGTTCTTATTATTCTCCACCAATAATTTGCAAATTGTACCCAATTATTATCAGGATTTCCTACAAAATAATAAACTTCATTTATTGTTGGTTCTTTACCTTCCGGTTCTAAAAAATTTCCGTCATTTTCTACATATAAACCTGATGCAATAAATTCTTTAGAAAAATCACTTCTTAAATTTCTTACAGGGTTATCTATTTTTAATTTTAGCATAAAAGGAGCTTCTTTTATAAAATCTATTGTACAATATTCAGGTAGGTTCACATTTTCTATTATAGCTGCATTTTTACTATAATCCCACGATGCTTTGCTTCCATTTTTACAGGTTACTTCATTCACTATATAATTTTTTATTAATGTTTCATATTTTTCTGTTGTTGGTTTACCATCCAAAGTATAAGCGACTAAATTTATATCTCCTTTTGGGCTTATTCTATATGGGTCGTCTATTGTCCCTTTTCCTGTTACTGTCACATCTGTTTGCAAATATGCTGTTGGTCTTACTCCGCTTTCTCCACTAGCTTCTTCTATACCTTTAGTAGTTATATTTTTTACTACACCATTTTCACCTAAAACAAACCAACTATCACTAATTCCTAAATATGATTCTTGTCCTCCTATAGCATCATATTCATAAGTACTTAATAAACCTATTTTATCATAAGCACTAATTGTACAACCTTCTTTTGTACAATTAAATTTATTAGTATTTTGTATTGTTTCACTTGCTTTATCTAGTGTATTGTAAAAATTAATCAATGTTGTTTGAATATTATCTTTACTTGTATTTGCTACATAATTGTCGTTATAAACCACTTTTGAATAAGTTGTTCCATCTATACTATAACTTCCTGTTATTCTCCATAAGTTATCATTTGTATTTCCATCTGCTGGAGTTGGATATTGTAAGTAATTTGTTATTGTTTCTCCTCCATAAAGACATTCTTTAGAAGTACTTGTAACACAGTCAGTATCTTTTTCTACTATATCAACTAATCTTTGATTTCCTGCTTCTATACTTTCTGTGTATGTACCTGGTATTGTTTGATAGCCGTCCTTTAAATCAATTGATACTTCTGAATTAAATTTATAACCACCAAATACTTTAAAGTTAGTAACTGCTTGCCTTGAATTTCCATTATTATTTATCACAACTCTTACTTTTCTAGTGTAATTACTATTATAATCTTCTATTACACCTTCACTTTTCCATTGAGTTTTATCTGTGTATTGAACTATTGCAGTTCCTGTTTCATTTTTGTAAGCAAGTGCATACCTACTGTCTATTGGGTTTACAGAAGATATCTCTATAGTTATGAAACACTCACTATTTGCTGGTGTTGTTACTTTTGTTTCACTAACTGTACACGCCTGTCCACTATCTTCTTCTATCTTTATCCCATAGTTTAGTTCTGCTATTAAAAGTTCACTTACTTTATAGTTATCAGTAGTTATTAAAAATGTCCCATAGGATAATCCCATTACTAGCATTAATATCACAATTATTGCTATTCCTAATCTTGTCTTACTATTAAATATTCTCTTTATCATTTTACATACTCCTTTCTAGGCATAGAAAAACACATAGTTAAAATACTATGCGTTCGTGTATGCAAAAAGATAAAAGATTTATTTAGTCTATAATACCCCCCCCATATCAAACAAATGTACTGCCAAGTTATTTTTCTTCATACTCTCTTATCTCCTTTTTATTATTTATACTTACATTTTATATCTTTTATTTATTACTGTCAACAACTTTTTCTTATTATTACAAACATATTTTAATGTCTTGGTTTTGCAAATAGAGAAACTAGGAAGGAAGAAATTATACTTACAGTAACTCCTAATGAACCTTTAGAAAATAGACCTCCTAATAAACCTATAAAACCATCTTTTTTTAGTGAAGCATAAGCCCCTTTGAAAAGCAAATGACCAAAGTTAGTTATAGGAATGCTTGCTCCTGCTCCACCCCATTTTAAAATTATTTCATATACTCCAAAAAATGAAAGAATAACTCCTAAAAGTACAAATAAAGTATTTAAATGTGCAGGGGTTAGTTTTGTATTTTCAAGTATAATTTGCCCTAGGGCGCATATTGCACCACAGATTAGAAAAGAATTTAAATAAATCATTTTATCACCTCTATACTTACTGCGTGAGATATTGATGGAATACTTTCAGATAAATTGCAACTTGTTTTTGAGTGTAAAGAACCTGTTCCAACCAATAATATTTTTTTATAATTTTCTTTTAGTATTTTATTAAATAATATAAGTGGTAAGCAAATAGGTCCGCTTGCTCCAGCAATGGTGTCTAGGTATTTTTCGTCATAAATCATACTACCTGCATCTAATATATTTTTTACATTTATTTTATACTCTTTTTTTAAATATTCTTTTAATATTTCTATACCATAGATACCTAAATCTCCTGTTAAAATTAAATCATAATAATCAGGTGTTCTATTAGTATCTTTTAAATGTTCATATATTGTTTTAGCAGCACTTGGTGCCATACAGGCTCCGAAATCATTTGCGTCAGTGAAACCTAAATCTACTACTTTACCTATTGTAGCACTTTCTATTTTTATATTTGATTTATTTTTTGTAAGTAAAGTGCTAACTGAACCTGTAGCAGTAAATGTATTAACTTTTTTTCTCAATGCTCCATATTCTATTGGAAATCTAAATTGTTTTTCACTTGCTAGATTATGGGCACTTGTAGTTGCTATTATATTCTTACAACCATTTTCGAGTAATAAACTAGATACTAATAAACTTTCTGTAAATGTAGCACATGCACTATAGAGGCCTATATGGGGTATATCAAATTTTCTAGCACTAAAAGAAGAAGCAAATAATTGACTTTGTAAATCTCCTCCTACTAAAACATCTATGTCTTCTATATTCATTTTTGTTTTCTTTAATATTCCTTTTATCGTTCTTATTTGATATTTGCACTCACCTTGTTCAACACTTTTTTCTTCGTCATAATAATCATATATTAATTTATCAGGTTTTATAGATACATTATATTCATTTCTTCCTAATAGTGAATAAATATCTAAAATATAAGAATTTTTAAAATTTAAAGTCACTTACATCACTCCTTTTAATAATGCAAAGAAAAATGCACCTACTACACCATAAATAATAATTGAACCTGCAAGTTTGAACATATTAGAGCCTACTCCCTTAATTAAGCCTTCACTTTCGTGGTCAATTGCCGCACTTGTCATAGCGTGAGCAAAACCTGTTGTCGGAACTATTAGACCACATTTTGCAAATGATACTACTTTATCAAAGAAACCTAGGCCTGTTAATATAGAAGAAGATACAACTAAAAATACTGTAACCCACATATAAGCAGTATCTAAAGGTATATTTAATTTTTTATTTAGAAATACTGCTAAAAGTTCCATAAGTAAACCTAGGAGGCCACCTATTAAAAAAGATATTAATACATTTTTTAATTTATCTTCTTTTTTAGAAATACTTTTAACTATTTTTTTATATTCTTCTAATTTCAAAATAACTCACCATTTATATTATGGCGAGTTATGTTTATTTTATGCAGTTATACCTGTTTTTATTTTTTTAAGTATTTGAGTTTCACTTCTTGAAACTTGTACTTGTGTCATATTAAGATATCTTGCTGTTTCGCTTTGGGTTAAATCTTGAAAATACCTTAGTTCAATTAATTTTCTTTCATTTTCAGGAAGGCGAAGTAATTCTTCTTTTAAATCTAGTAAATTATCTATTATTTCACTTCTATCTATACCTACTCTTTCTTCTATTGATAAATCTTCTTCGTCTTTTTTATTTTCTAAACTTAATGTATATTCTACACTTTGAATAGTAAACATAAGTGTATTTATGTCTACGCCCATAAAATCACTTACTTCACTTATAGTTGGAATACGATTTAATTTATTAGTTAGAAATTCTTTACTTTTATTATATGAATTATATAATTTTAAAGTATCTACACTGACTTTTACATTTCTATCTTTATTTACATATTCTAACATACTTCCTAAAATATACATATAAGCATAAGTGGAAAACTTAGTATTTTCAGTTTCTTTATAGTTATCATAGGCTTTTATAATAGATATTACTCCTACTTGAAATAAATCTTCTATTATACTTATTTTACCATATTTATTTGCAACATTATGTGCGATGCTATAAATAAGTTTTTTATTTGTTTCTATTAAATTTTCTATCATATCTTCATCACTCCTAAAGCGGTTAATTCATTTTGAGATTCATAAAAATTAAATGTATTAATTTTGTTTATTAATGATTTAACTTTTTTATTGGTTAGACTGCAAAGAGTTGTTTTACCATTAAAACTAGATACTATTTCACTTAAATTTAGAAGTCCATCTATTCCTTTTTCGTCAATGTTATAAACTTTATCTAAATTTACTACTATTTGTTTTAAGCCATTATTAAGTACTAAAGATAAAACTTCATTATTAAATTTATCTATAGATATGTTATCTAGGGAACCATCTAGTCTTATAAATAAAACTCCTTTTTTAAATTCCATATTTATTTTTAGCATATTTTTAACCTCGTATATAAGTTTATATCATTTTTAGTTAATTTTATACTTTTTCGACAAAACTAGATAATTAATTCGTTTGACATTTTACGACTTTTTTTGCAATTAATATAATTGTAAATAGTATAGCAAGTATTGCGAATATAATAGAAAATGTTTTAAAGAAACTTTGATGTGATTTCTGTGGTTTATCTATTTTTTCTACAAAAGCAATTTTTTCTTCTTTGTCTTTTTCTTCTAATTCGTCTAAATTATCTAATATAGTTGGTTCTTCTGGTTCTTCTAACTCTTCAGTAATTTCTTCTTCATTAGGAATTAAAACACTATCACTTACCGCTTCATTAGTACTTGTAAGAGGCACAACTTCTTTAGTTTCAGTAGGTGTTTTTGTTTCAGTAGCGGGTTTACTTTCCGTTTTTGTAATTACTCTATAGTTTTCTTCGTCCTTTATGTAACCATCTAAAGGGGCTTCTTTAGAGTAACCTGGGTAATAATTTCTAACTGGGGTATAACACTCAGTATATTTATCTTTATACTTATAGGCTATTGTTTTTAAAGTTGGGTTATAATCATATATATCTGTTACTTTATAAGTACTTTCACATACCGTGTTATCTTCATTACAAGTGGCAGGTGTAACTGGAGAATATAAAGCGAATATATTAGTTTCTAGTCCATCTGTTAAAAATAATTTAAAAGATATTCCATATAATGTTTGTGCTGGGTCTTCATAAGTTATTTTTATATTTATATCACTTATATCTAATGTTTTATTAAAGTCTATTTTGAAATCTAATATTCCATATAAAACTATACTTGCATCTAACTTTCCATCATTTAAAATGCTAGAAGAAACTTCATTAATAATACTATCTCTAGGTGTATATTCTATCTTTTCTCCATTATCATTAAATATTTCTAATTCTTTTAATTTAACTTTTCCATTATAAGCACCGTTAAATGTATAGAACTCTAGTGTGTTGAATATTTTACTATCTATTTCTAAATTATCTATTTGCTCAATTACCCTATAGGGGTGCTCTTCTGGTTTAGTTAAAGAGATAATGTCTTCTGTATAAAAGTATTTACTTTCGTCATAATATTCACAAATATTTTCAGCATCTAATTCATAATGAATATCGCCTTTAGCCATTTTATACCAACTATACTCCACCTCCTTTTCTTCTGCTTTTACTACTAAATTCGGCATTAAACTTAATGCTAGTAGTATTAAAAACACTATTTTTTTCATAACTACTCCTTTCTAAGGGATTTTTTGTCCCTCTACTTATATATACGATAAAAATCGCAAAAACGCTTTTTTATTTCTTTCTTTACATAAAGTTTACATATAAAAACAAGAGATTTAACTCTTGCTAATAATTTCATAGTTTTTCTTAAGGTTTTCTTTATTTGGAGAAAGTTCTAAAGCCTTTTTAGCATTTATCTTTGCATATTCTAATTTACCTACTTTAAAATAGCATACACTTAAAATTTCATAAGGAGTTTCGTTCCAAGCGAAAGATTCATTAATATACAAATCTGTTGGTTTAGTTATGTATAAAGATTTTTCAGCATATTCTATTGATTTCATATAATCTTTTAGTTCATAATACAAAAAGGCAAGTTCAACATATCCTTCTTTTAAATAAGGAGTTAAGTCTATGGCCTTTTTAAACCACATGATTGCTTCGTCAAATCTATTTAAAGCGTGGTAAGCACGGGCAATATATCTCATAGAAGCACTTTTTTCTTCGTTCCAATGGGAAGAAGGCATATAAATATGTTTAATTAAAGTATCTATGCAGTCGTTCCATCTTTTAACATACATATACTCCCTACCTAAGTAGTGCATATTTCTATCGTCATTTGGGTTTTCTTTTACAGATTGCTCTAATAAAGTAAGATAAAAACTTCTATCTTTCGATTTATCAGGATAGTGACTTATTTCTATTTTATCTGTAGTTATTATTTTTTCTTCATTTTCGCCTTTATAAGTGATAACTTCGTGTATTGGGTGAGTCCATATATAATCAAATCTTTTATGTATCTTACTAATATAATAAGTACTAACTGGGTTTCCTAAATCGTCAAAACTAAAGTTCATTTTGTATCTAATTCTACTTGTATCTTTATCCCAAATTTCTTCTAGGTTTTTTCTCCAATTTTCACTTAGTACTTCGTCTATATCAGTGCAAACACATATGTCAGCATCTTCTGGTACTAAGTTGAGTGAGTCATTTCTTGCCTCGTCAAATTTAAAATTATCATATTCTTTTTTATAAACGTGAACATTTAAATTTTTTAATAATTCTACTGAATTATCTGTTGAGCCTGTATCTAATACATAGATTTCGTCTGCTTCTTTCATAGAATTTACCCATCTATTTATATGGGCACTTTCATTTTTACAAATTGCATATACGCATATTTTATATTTATTCATATAGTATTTTATGAGATTTTTTAATAGTTGTTACTTAAAAGATTTAAAATAACCATAGTTAGGTATTGGAAGTGAAAAAGATAATTTTTCTTTTTTAGTTGGGTGAAGGAAAGATAAACTACAACAATATAATGCAAGAGAATACTCGCCTTTTTTACCATATTTTTCGTCTCCTAGTAAAGAGTGATTTAAACTAGAAAAAGTTACTCTTATTTGATGGTGTCTACCTGTTTTTAAATCAATTTCTATTAATGAATTACCATCTATTACTTTAAGTACTTTATAAGATAAAATAGATAATGCTCCTTTTTCTTTTGTAGTTACTTTAGAACGGTAACCTACTCTTTCTATATAATTAGTTATAGTGTCTTCACTTTTTATAATTCCTTTTATAATGGCATAGTATTTTTTATTTAATTCGTGATTTCTAATTTGTTCAGATAAACGACTTGCTGACTTAGAAGTTCTTGCAAATACCATTAGACCACCTACATCTTTATCTAATCTGTGGACAAGTCCTAAATAGACATTACCTGGTTTATTATATTTTTCTTTAATGTAAGACTTTAAGAGTGTGAGCATATCAGGTGTAGTAGAGCCGTCACTTTGGGATAATACACCTACTGGTTTTTCAACAACTAAAATGTGATTATCTTCATAAATTATATTTATTTTATTCACTTTCCCACCTTCCATAGATACCACAAGGTAAAACTAAATCACTATTAGTTATAGGTATACCTACTTCTCCACATTTGACTATACCTTTATTAGGAATTAAAATTTTTAAAATATTAGATAATACATAAGGAGATAAACCTGTAGTATATGAATTTATTAAGAAAAATAAAGGATTATCTGATAAAATACTAGTACAAAGAGAAACTAACTCATATAAATCTTTTTCAATATTCCATACTTCTTTATTAGTGCCTCTTCCATAACTAGGCGGGTCCATTATGACTGCATCATACTTTGAGCCTCTTCTTATTTCTCTTTTTACAAATTTAATTACATCATCTACTATATATCTAACTTTATCTACTCTTAAATTAGATAAAGAAACATTTTCTTTACACCAGTCTACCATACCTTTAGACGAGTCAACGTGAGTGACGTGGGCACCTGCAGATATACAAGCCAAAGTGGCACCTCCTGTGTATGCAAAAAGATTTAATACTTTTATATCTCTATTTGAGTTTTTAATTTTATTTATTATAAAGTTCCAATTTACTGACTGTTCCGGAAATAAACCTGTGTGTTTAAAACCCATTTGTTTTATATTGAATTTTAAATTTTTATATGAAACTGTCCATACGGGTGGGAACTTTTTTAGGTTTTCCCAGTAGCCACCACCTTTATTCGAGCGATGGTAAACCGCGTGTATTTTTCCTTTATATTTTTCTAATAAATCACCATTATCCCAAATTATTTGAGGGTCAGGTCTAAGTAATATAATATCTTTCCATCTTTCTAATTTCATACCTTTAGAGGCATCTATTAATTCATAATCTTTAAAATCTTCTGTTAATAACATAAACTCACTCTCCACTTATGTATATTTTAACAGATTTATAGAAAAGAAAAAAGATAAAAAGTTATCTAAAAAATTTTCTTGGGTTTGAATTATTACAACTTAATATCTTTATTTCTTTCATAGTATTAATAGAAAGACCTGCATATATTACAAAATTTATGGCATCTTCAAAACGATTAAATTCTATACCATCTATATAGCACTTGCCCACTTTAACGGTGTCCATTCTAGCACTTGCTAATTCGACTATTATTTCGTGGGTAGTTCCGTTTATATCTATGTATGTTTTTGGTAAGCCTGTTTTTGCTACTTTAATAAATTCTTGATTAGATATAGTAAGAGGTTCCCAACTATATACAGTATCGCCTCTTTTGTTGTTTGTATCTTTACTTAGTCTTGATATCTTTATTACATACATAAAAATATTTATAAGCATAAGGACTAAAAATACAATAGCACCATAAAGGGAATAAACGTTTTCAGTTCTATAGTAATAAAATACACATAAAATAAATGCAATTACTAAGATGTAAAAGTAAATATTATTTATTGTCTTTTTTAAAATATTCTTTTTTTTATCTAAAAATTCTTCTTCACTCATTATTAACACTTCCTTATATTTTAATTATAGACAAAAAATTAGTTTTTATCAAGAAAAAACTCAAGGGGTTTATACCTTGAGTAATTTATTATTCGCCACCTGTTGCTCCACGAGGTATTGTGAAATTTATTTCAAAATTAGGATATTCTCCTGTTATTTCAACTATTGCGTCTGTTCCTGGGGCTCCTGTTGCTGTTGTACCTACTGTAAATGTTGGGGTTTCTAAGGTTTCGCCTGTAGGTCCTTGTG
>CANRGI010000018.1 GCA_947630095.1 uncultured Bacilli bacterium | reverse complement strand
ACTTTAATAAAAAATATATTTATTTTACCTTTAGGTACGTTAACACTTCCACCTATACCAGTAATACCTATCTTATTTGCCTGTTTAATAGTTTTAATAGTAGATTATTTGTCTTATAAAGAAATAAATGTATTAGAATTGTTTTCAAAACAAAATATTTATTTTAAATGGACCATATTATTATTTATATTGTTTATAACAATTATTTATGGAGCTTATGGTCCAGGGTATAATCCAGTTGATTTTATATATGGAGGTTTTTAATGAAAAAAAATATTATATCAATTTTAAAAATTGTTATATTTAGCATTATATTCTTATTAATATTTACATTTATTTCTTATTTATATAAACCACCTTGTGTAGACTTAAACAACATCGCGGGTTTTTATGGAGAAAAAGAAAATGCTGTCTATATAGGTGGAAGTGCTTCTTTTGTATACTATGAACCTTTAAAAGCTTATGAAGACTATGGAATAGCTTCTTATGACTTTGGGGCTAATACAATATCTGCTGAACTTTATAATTTTTTAGTTAAAGAAGTAATGAAAACACAACAACCAAAGGTAATAATTTTAGATGCACGTGCTTATCAATATAGAGAAAAAGATTTAGTTCCATCTGAAGTATCTTATAGAAATGTCTTAACAGGCACTCCTTTTTCAATAAATCGTACTATGTTTATTGAAAAATCTGTAAGAAATTATTTAAATGAAGGTACTTTATCATATCATTTTGATTTAATAAAATATCACGGTAGAGATGGAGAATTTGACCTTAAAAATTCAATAGAAATGATGTTAAAACAATATGAAAACCCTGTTAAAGGTTTCTATTTTGTACCTAGTATAGATAAAGTAGAACCTGCAAAATATAATACAGATAAAATAAGTAAGATAGATAAAGAAACAGAAAAGTTATTAGTAGATTTAATGGAATATGCTAAAAAGGTAAATGTTAAACTTTTATTTGTAGTATCTCCTTATAGTGAAGCATTATATCAAAAAGAAAGTTTTAATTATATAGAAGGTGTAGTTAAAAAATATGGTTTTGATTTCTTAGACTCTAATGAATATGATAAAGAAATGAATATTGATTATGATGTAGATTTTTACAATAATTCTCATATGAATATTTTTGGTGCTGATAAATATACTGAATTTTTATCTAAGTATATTAAAGAAAAATATAATTTACCTGATAGAAGAAAAGATAAAAATTATGAAGAATGGAATAACTTATTACCATCTTGGAATGAACATATAGATAGAACAAAAAATGAAATAATTAAATTAATGGGAGAAAAAGAAAATGAATTATGATAAGTTAAATAAAGAAAATTTACCTATGATAGGATATGGAACTTGGAAGTTAAAAAATAAAGAAGAAACAATAGAAATAGTTAAAAATGCTATTTTAAATGGTTATACTTTAATTGATACTGCACAGGCGTATGCTAATTTAGAATATGTAGGTAAAGGTATAAAAGCATCTAAAATAGAAAGAAATAAATTAATTATTTCAGGAAAATTATGGAATGCGGATAAAGAAAGTAAAGAAAGCATAGTTAATGCTTGTAAGAAAACAATAGAAGATTTAAATTGCGGATATTTAGACTTATATTTAATTCATTGGCCAGCTTCAAAAGCAGTTCATAAAGACTGGATAGAAATAAATGCCAAAACTTGGGAGGCCTTAGAATATTTATATGAAATAGGTTTAGTTAAAGCAATAGGAGTATGTAATTTTAAGAAAAATCAATTAGAAGAATTATTAAAGACAGCAAAAATAAAACCATTAGTTAATCAAATTGAATTTCATATAGGGTTTAGACAATTAGAAACAGTTGAGTATTGTAAAAAAGAAGGTATATTAGTTGAAGCGTGGAGTCCACTTGGATCTGGAAAAATGTTAAAAGTAGAAGAATTAAAAGAAATGGCTTTAAAGTATAATGTTTCAGTAGCGCAGCTGTGTATACGTTTTTGTATTCAAAATGGAGTAATACCTTTACCAAAAAGTAAAGATAATGAAAGACAAAAAAATAATATAGATGTATTTGATTTCGAAATAAGTAAAGAAGATATGAAAATTTTAAATGAATTTCCTTATGTAGGAGGGTCAGGTTTAGACTCAGAAACTATTACAATATTTAATTAAAGGAGTGTTATATGAATATAGAAGAAAAATTATTAAATATAAGAAAAGAAATTTTTTTAACAGGTTATTCTGTCTCAGTAGCGCATTTGGCATCAGCTTTTTCAATAGTAGAAATTCTTTATAGTTTATATATAAATAAAAATATGAAGTATAATGTTGAAGATGCTAATGACGAAAATAGAGATATATTTATTTTAAGTAAAGGTCACGGTAGTTTAGCCTTATATACTATTTTAAAAGAAGTAGGTTTTATAGATAAAAAGACATTAAGTTCTTTTTGTAAACCTGGAAGTGTTTTAGGTGGAGAGCCTTGTATTCCATATATAAATGGGGTAGAAGCAACTACTGGTTCTCTAGGACACGGTTTGTCAATTGCAACTGGGGTGTCTTTAGCAAAGAAGATGGATAATAGAAATGAAAAAGTTTATGTTTTACTTGGAGATGGAGAATTAGAAGAAGGTACGATTTGGGAAGCAATTATGTTCGCAGCACATAATAAATTAAATAATTTAATTGCTATTGTTGACTGTAATAAAATACAAAAAATGGGTTCAGTAAAAGATATAATGAGTATAAATTCTTGGAAAACAAGATTTGAAGCTTTTGGTTGGAAAGTAGTAGAAGTAAATGGTCACGATGTAGAAGAGTTAGATAAAGTATTTAAAGAAGAAAATAAAGAAGATAAACCATTAGTAATTCTTGCAAATACAATAAAAGGTAAAGGTGTTAGTATAGTAGAAAATGATCCAAGGTGGCACTGGAGATTACCTAATAAAAAAGAATTAAAAGTTTTTATGAATGAATTAAACATTAGTGAGGAGGAAATACAAAAATGCAAAGAAGTTATATAAATGCTCTTTATAAACTTATGAAAGAAGATAAAAATGTAATTTCGTGTCTTTCTGATAGTGGTACTGATTATGACGAAATGATAAAAAGAGAAATGCCTAATCAAGTTATAAATTTTGGAATAAGTGAAAATAATAAAGTTGCGGCTGCATCTGGTTTAGCAAAATGTGGTAAAATTCCTTTTGTTTATACAACTAATGCTTTTTTAGCATATCGTTCTTATGAATTTATAAGAGATGATGTTTGCTTACAAAATCAAAATGTAAAATTAATTGGAATGGGTGCTGGTCTATCTTGGTCAACATTAGGTAGTACCCATCATACTACTGAAGATATCGCGGTATTAAAAGTTTTACCTAATTTAACATTATTATCTCCTTGTTCTCCAAAAGAATTAGAAAGTGCTTTAAAATGTGCTTATGAAATAAAAGGGCCTGTTTATATAAGAATGGGTATGAGTGGTGAAAAAGAAATATATGATAGTGATGTACCATTTGTATTAGGTAAAAATAATACAGTTAAAGAGGGAACAGATGGAGTTATATTTGTAACTGGAAGTATAATAGCGAAAGTATTAGAAGCGTGTGATAAGTTAACTTCTGAGGAAATAAATTTAAAAGTCGTTAATATTAGTACTATAAAACCTTTTGATGTAAATTCAGTAGTAGAAAATTCAGTCTTACCTATTATGTTTTCAGTTGAAGAACATAGTATTGTAGGCGGTATTGGGTCAAGTATTGCTGATGCTTTAGTAGATAATAATATAAATACTAAATTAGTTAGAATTGGTTTAAATGATACTTTTGCTAAAGGTTATGGAACACACGACGAAATATTAAAAATGAATGGATTAGATAGTGAAAGTATTTATAATAAAATAAAAAAAGAATTACTTAAGTAAAATGACAAAAGCAATTGTATAATTTTTTTCGTGAGAAATAGATATTAAAAATTTATAGTTTTTATAAATGGCTATTGGACTGCCATTTTTTTCATTTAATATTTCAATTTCTAAAAAATGAGGTTCTTCATATTTACTTATAGATTTAATTATTGCTTCTTTAGAAGCAAATCTACCACAAATAAATTCTATTTGTTTTCTTCCTTTTTTAGAATTTAATATATCTATTTCTTTATTAGTTAAAACAGTATGTAACCACTTATCATTTATACTATTCTTTATTCTTTTATTTTCTACAATATCTACACCTATTCCATCTATCATAATTAACACCTAATTCTATAATATCATAAGTATATTCTATTTTCTAGTTATAACCTAGTTAAAATAATCAATATAGACAATAATCATATAATTTGATAAAATTATAAAAGGAGAGTGATTATGAAAGAAACTGTTAGTATTATAATACCAGTACATAATAGCAGTAAATATTTGAAAAAGTGTATAGATAGTATACTTAATCAAACATATAAAAATATTGAAGTAATCGCGGTAGAAAATGGTAGTACAGATAATAGCATAGAGATATTAAAGTCTTATAAAGGTAAGATAAAAATTGAAGTATTAGATAATGCTAGTATAGGTTCTGCAAGAAATAAAGGATTAGATGTTTCAAAGGGGACTTATATATCATTTATAGATAGTGATGATTATGTTTCTAATGATTTTATAGAAGTTATGCTTAATAAAATAAAAGAAGATAATAGTGATTTATCAATATGTGATATGTTAGAAATACACGAAGAAACAAAAGAAAGATTAAAAAGAGCATATTATCCTAGTAAGAAAATAGAAAGAGAAGAAATAAAGAAAAATTTTGTTAATTTTAATTATGGACCTTGTAATAAATTATTTAAAAAGGAAATTATATTAAAAAATAAATTAAAGTTTCCTGAAAATTTAAAATATGAAGATATTCCCTTTGTATTAGGGTATATTAATAATTGTAAGGTTATATCTAAAGTAAATGAACCACTATATAACTATAACATACATAAAGAAAGTGAACAGACAACTGTTAATGAGCGTATATTTGATATATTTGAAATTATTAATTTGGCAAAGCACGAGGCTAATATTATTGAATTAGAAGAATTATTTACTAAAATATTAACTACATATTCTTCAAAAATGAGATATGTAAAAGATAAAGAAATGAGAAAGAAATTTATTAAAAAGGCTTATGATTATTTAGACGAAGAATATGACGAAGACTGGAGAGATAACAAGTACATAAAAAGTTTACCTATACCTAAAAGGATAATACAAATGAGTAAAATTTTAAATACTTGGTATACAGGTATTTACGCTAAAAAGCATTAAAGATTGAAATAGTTTAATAAAAAGGATATAATTAGAGGTAAGAAGGAGCGAATAATGATAAAAGGAATAGTGGCAAACTTTAAAAAATATTCATTTTTGATGGGGCAGATGATTTCAAGAGATTTTAAAGTAAAATACAAAAGAAGTGTACTTGGTATAGTTTGGAGTCTTTTGTATCCTGTATTAATGATGATGGTTATGGCATTTGTTTTTTCAAATATGTTTAAAACAAGAGTACAAGGAGTAAATTATTTAGTTTATTTAATGACAGGTTTAGTTATGTTTAACTATTTTAGTGAAGCAACTAATACTGCTATGACCTCAGTTATAAGTAATTATTCACTTATAAAAAAAGTATATTTGCCCAAGTATATTTTTCCATTAACAAAATGTCTATTTGTCGGAATTAATTTTTTATTAACATTAGTGCCTTTAATAGTTATTATATTAATAACTGGAGATGCTAGTGAAGGAACTAAGTGTTATATCAATATATATTATTTACTAATTCCTTATGCCTTTATATGTATGTTACTTTTTACAATAGGTATGAGTATGATTTTATCGTGTATTGCTGTCTTCTTTAGGGATATTTTATATATTTATGGAATAATTACAACTATTTGGACTTATTTCACACCTATTTTCTATGATATATCAATACTACCTGAAAAATTAAGAGTGATTTTTCCATTAAATCCACTATATCAATTTATTACATTTGTAAGAACTATTATACTTGAAAGTAAATTACCTAGCATATCTAACTTTATAATGTGTGGAGTATATGGAGTTATGTTTTTCTTAATTGGTGCTTGTATTTTTAGAGCAAAACAAGACAAATTTATATATTATTTGTAAGGAGAGTTTATGATAACAATTGATAATGTTACAATGAAATTTGATTTGGGTATCGAGGGTACTAATTACTTAAAAGAAAATTTAATAAACTTGTTAAAAGGTAAAAAGAAGAAAGCAGAATATTTCTATGCTTTAAAAAATGTTACTTTTAAAGTTGAAACAGGAGAAGTAGTAGGTATTATAGGAAGAAATGGAGCAGGTAAAAGTACATTACTTAAAATTGTAAGTGGTGTAATGAAACCTACGAAAGGAAAAGTAAGTGTGGATGGCGCAATATCACCTATGATAGAACTTGGTGCTGGGTTTGATATGGAATTAACTGCTAGAGAAAATATTTATTTAAATGGTGCTGTTTTAGGATATAGTAAATCTTTTATTGAAGATAAATTTGAAGAGATAGTAGAGTTTTCAGAATTAAGAGAATTTTTAGATGTACCAGTTAAAAACTTTTCTTCTGGTATGATAGCAAAACTTGCCTTTTCAATTGCAACGATAGTAAACCCAGAAATACTTATAGTTGACGAAATATTATCAGTAGGAGATATTAAGTTTCAAGAGAAAAGCAAAAATAAAATGTTAGAAATGATAAAAGGTGGAACAACTGTACTATTTGTATCACATTCTATGGAACAGATAGAAGATTTGTGTACAAAAGTAGTTTGGTTAGAACACGGAGAAATAGTTAAAATGGGTGATACTAAAAAAATATGTAAAGAATTTATAAAAACAATGATGGAGGAAAATTAATATGAATAATGATATTTTTAAAGATAAGGTTTTATTGATTACTGGAGGAACAGGGTCTTTTGGAAATGCTGTACTAAAGAGATTTTTAGATACAGATATAAAAGAAATAAGAGTATTTTCTCGTGACGAAAAGAAACAAGAAGATATGAGAATTAAATATAAAAACGATAAAATAAAGTTTTATATTAGAGATGATAGAAGTATAGATGATGCAATGGACGGGGTTGATTATGTATTTCACGCGGCTGCTTTAAAACAAGTACCATCTTGTGAATTTTTCCCAGTTGAAGCAGTTAGAACTAATATTTTAGGAACTGATAATGTTTTAGAAGCAGCAATAAATAAAAAAGTTAAAAAAGTAATAGTACTTAGTACTGATAAAGCGGCTTATCCAATAAATGCGATGGGAATGTCTAAAGCATTAATGGAGAAAGTTGCTGTAGCAAAAGGAAGAAATTTAAAAGAGGGGGAAACTGTAATATGTAGAACTAGATATGGAAACGTTATGGCTTCTCGTGGTAGTGTAATTCCATTATTTTGTGAACAAATAGAAAAAGGAGAACCTTTAACTATAACAAATGGAGATATGACAAGATTTATGATGACTTTAGAAGATGCTGTAGATTTAGTTTTATATGCGTTTGAACACGGAGAGCAAGGAGATTTATTTGTTCAAAAAGCACCTGCAGCAACTATAGATACTTTAGCAAAAGCAGTAAAAGAACTAAAGAATAGTGACGTTCCTATAAAATATATTGGTTCAAGACACGGAGAAAAAATGTATGAAGTATTAGTTACAAAAGAAGAAATGGTAAATGCTGTAGATTTAGGAGATTACTATAGAGTAAAAGCAGATAATAGAAATTTAAACTATCAAAAATATGAAAGAGAAGGAAATGAGAAGTTAACAGAAGTTAATGAATATAATTCAGATAATACTAGAAGATTAAATGTAGAAGAAATGAAAGAATTATTATTAAAATTAGATTTATTTAAGTAGGAGGTTTTTATGAAATTGTTAATAACTGGGTCACACGGTTTTATAGCAAGAAACTTTATATCTCATTTAAAAGAAAAAGAGAATATTGATATAATAACTTTTGATAGTACTGATACAATAGATAAAATAAAAAATAATATAAATAATATAGATTTTATATTTCATTTAGCGGGTGTTAATCGTACTTCAAATAATGAAGACTTTTATAAAGGAAATTATGAATTAACTAAATCTATTGTAGATATAGTTAAAAAAGTAAATCCTGAAATCCCATTTGTTTATTCTTCAAGTATACAAGCTCAATTGGATAATGATTATGGACGTAGTAAAAAACAAGCAGAAGATTACATATTAGAAAGTCTTTCTAATGCTTATGTTTTTAGATTACATAATGTGTTTGGTAAATGGTGTAAGCCAAATTATAATTCTGTAATTGCTACTTTTTGTTATAATATATCTCATAATATTGATATTCACGTAGACGATGTTAATAAAGAATTAGAATTAATATATATAGACGATATTTGTGATACTTTCTTAAAATTAATAGATGGAATAGATTGTAGTGAATGTGAAAATTCATATCATTATATAATGCCAAGATATAAAAAAACATTAGGGTATATTGCTAATAAAATAAATGAATTTAAAAATACTACTAATAGTATTTTTGTTCCTAATACTGGAGATGAATTTGTTAAAAAATTATATGCTACTTATATTAGTTATGTGCCAGTAAATGAGTTAATTTATAATGCTAAACAAAATGTAGATGAAAGGGGAAGCTTTACTGAATTAGTAAGGACTTTAGATAGTGGACAATTTTCTGTATCAATATCAAAAAAAGGAATTACAAGAGGTAACCATTACCATCATACTAAGATGGAGAGATTTATAGTTATTAAAGGTAAGGCTAAAATTAGTTTAGAACATATTGAAACAAATGAACATTATGATTTTGTAGTAGACGATAAAGATGTAAAAATTGTAACTATACCAGTTGGATATACACATAATATTACTAATATTGGAGAAGATGAAATGGTACTTGTAATGTGGTGTAATGAATTATTTGATAGTGAAAAACCTGATACATATTATAAGGAATTAAAGTTAAAGTAAAGGAGTAAAAAATTATGAATAAATTAAAAGTTATGGTAGTTGTAGGAACAAGACCAGAAATAATTAGATTATCAAGTACAATAAAGGCAATTGATAAATACTTTGATTTAGTATTAGTACATACTGGACAAAATTATGATTATACTTTAAATCAAGTATTTTTTGAAGAATTTGGTTTGAAAGAACCAGACTACTACTTAAATTCTCCAGGTAAACATTTAGGAGAAACAGTAGGAAATATAATTTCTAAAAGTTATGAAGTTATAAATGAAGTAAAACCAGATGCACTTTTAGTATTGGGAGATACTAATAGTTGTTTAGCAGCATATTCTGCAAAAAGATTAAAAGTACCAATTTTTCATATGGAAGCAGGTAATAGATGTTTTGACTTCAATGTGCCTGAAGAAATAAATAGGAGAATAGTTGACCACGTTAGTGATATAAATATGGCTTATACTGAAAATGCAAGACGCTATTTAATTAATGAAGGTATTAAAAATGACTTTTTATATGTAACAGGCTCTCCAATGGCTGAAGTAATCAATGATAATATTGATAAAATAGAGAGTTCTGATATTCTTGAAAGATTAAACTTAAAAGAAAAAGATTACTTTGTAGTAAGTGCACATAGAGAAGAAAATATTGATTTAGAAAATAAATTTGAACAATTAGTTGAAAGTTTAAATGAAGTTGCTGAGCATTATAATAAAAAAATAATTTTCTCAACTCATCCTAGAACTGCAAAGAAAATAAAAGAAAAAGATATAAAGTTTCATAAAAATATTGTTAATATGGAACCAATGGGTTTCTTTGATTATGTAAAATTGCAAAAGAATGCTTTTTGTGTATTATCCGATAGTGGGACTATACCTGAAGAAAGTGCTATATTAAATTTTCCTGGTGTATCTATGAGAAATAGTACTGAAAGACCAGAAGCATTAGATGCTGGTTCAATTGTATTAGGTGGAGTAAATAAAAGAGATATGATTAATTCTATTGAACTTGCTGTAAATTCAATGAGAGATAATAGAGATAATCCTGTAAAAGATTATAGAGATATAAATGTATCTGAAAAAGTTGTTAAAATAATTCAAAGTTATTATAATATTGTAAATGAAAGAACTTGGAAAAAATAGTATAAATTCATAAGGAGTTTTCTATGAAAAAAATATGTTATGTACCTTGGCAAGGAACTCCCAAAAATGACCAAATATTTAAAACTGATGTTGGAAATTGGGAATTTGCTTTAAGTGAAAAATTAAAAAAAGAAAATATAGAAATTCATACAGATGATGTATTGGATATTAAAGATGCAGATGGCTGTGTGTTCTTTGATAATATATTTTATAAAAATTTAGATGCTATGTGGGAATTATATAATAATCGTTTATTAGATAAATCTGTGTATATAGATTATGAACCACCAACAGGGCATTGTAAAAATCACGATGAAAAGGGAATAAAAGAATTATCTAAAATATTTAAAAAGGTAATAACATATAATGATGATTTAGTTGATGGTAAAAGAATTATAAAAGGTAATATTGCTAATTTTTATTCTAAAAAGATAGAAAATAAGGTTAGTTTTAAAGATAAAAAATTTATAACTATGATAACAAGTAATGTAGAAAATAGTAGCATTATTTCACAATTAAATTATTATAATAACACTGTTTATTATAATTCAAATAATACAAAAATGCATCCTAATTCTATATATGATAAAAGAAAAGAAGCTGCAGATTATTTTATGAAAAAATGTCCTGATAATTTTGATTTATATGGCGCATTATGGCCTCAAAAATATGAATGTGTACTTAAAGGTTTCTTAGATAAAAAGGATAAATGTAAAACATTAAGTAAATATAAATTTATTATAAGTTATGATAGTTATATAAACCAAAATGGGTATATTTCTGAAAAAATATTTGATAGTTTTTTAGCGGGAACTGTTCCTGTTTATTGGGGAGCATCAAATGTAACTGATTATATTCCTAAAGAGTGTTTTATAGATAAAAGAGATTTTGAAACTTATGACGAATTATATGATTTCTTGTCTAGTATGACCGAAGAACAATATGAAAAATATTTAAAGGCTATAGATAAATTTTTAAAATCTGAAAATTTTAAAAAATATTTTAGTAGTGAAGCAAGTGCTAATATTATTAAAGATGCTTTATTTTCAAAAGAGGATAATTTTTCTTATGAAGAAGCATATAAAGCGCTTATGTATTTTCAAAATAAAAGAGATAAAGTTTTAGAAAAGGAAAGTATAAATTATTCTATTAATGAACTTAAAAAAAGTGGAGAATTAAAATTACAATTAGAATTTAATTATAATTTAAGTAAAAATAAAATATATGAAATATATATTAATGGTAAAAAAAATAAGGAATTAATAGTTGATAAATTAAAACCAGATAATAATCAAATATGTAAGGAAATAGTTAATGTTTCAAATACTTTGTTTATTAAAAATAAAAGTAATAATAAAAAGGTAATATTGTTTGATTATTCTAATAAAGAAGGAATAGATAATGGAGTTGTTTATAAAAAAAGACTAAAAACTATTAAATATTATAATTATAATAATATGAGTAAATTAGGAAAGTTATTTTATGTAATAAGATATAATAGACCTAAATTATATGATATGATAAGAAATAAAGTTAGGAAGTGAAACTATGAAAAATAATTCTAAAGTATCAATTATTATACCAGTATATAATGGTGCTAAATATGTAGAATATGCCATTGAAAGTGCTTTAGCACAAACATATAAGAATATTGAAATAATTGTAGTAAATGATGGTTCACAAGATAATACTGAAGAAATATTAAAAAAATATGATGGAAAAATAAAATATTTTAAAAAAGAAAATGGTGGAGTATCTACAGCCCTTAATTTAGCAATTGAAAATATGACTGGAGATTATTTTTCGTGGTTAAGTCACGATGACTTATACTATCCGAATAAGATAGAAGAAGAATTAAAATATGTAGAAGATAAAACAATAGTAATGAGTGATTATAACTTAATAGATGAAGATGGTAAATTAATAACTGAAGTTTCTCTTGAACATAATCTTATAGAAAAACATTATGAATTTGCTTTATTTAAAGGATATATTAATGGAATAACATTATTAATTCCAAAAAAAGCATTTGATGAATGTGGGAATTTTGACGAAAAGTTAAGATGTACACAAGATTATGATATGTGGTTAAGAATGCTTTTAAAAGGGTATAAATTTAAACATATTCCTAAAATTTTAGCAGCAACAAGAACACATAAAAATCAAGTTACAAATACAAGTCCAAAAATGATAACCGAGGGAAATGCTTTATGGATAGATATGATGGAAAAACTTCCTAAGAAGATTAAAGAGCAAATAAATAATACTGAATATAATTTTTATAGAGATGTATCTTTAATAATGAAGTATTCTCCATATCAAGAAGCATATAATTATTGTTTAAATAAAATGAAGGAGATTTCTAAAGAAGATATTGACTTAGAAAAATATAAAGTATCAGTAATAATGCCTTTTTATGATGAAACTAAAGAAGTATTACTTCGTGCCATAAATTCTGTAAAAAATCAAGTTCATAAGAATATAGAATTAATTTTAATTAATGATAATCCTAACTTTTATAATAAAACTGATATAAAAGAAATAACAAAAGGTAAAAATATAAAATCACTAGAAAATGAAAAGAATTTAGGAGTATCAGCAAGTCGTAATAAAGGAATTGAAGTAGCAACTGGTGATTATATTGCATTTTTAGATGCAGATGATGAATTTTTACCTAATAAAATTGATGTTCAATTAAAAGAATTAATTTTAACTAAAGAAAATTTTTCTCATACTTCTTATGTGAAAATAAGTAGTAATAAAGAAACTATATCTTCAGGTAATTTTAATGGAATGTTTAAAAAAACGAATATTTATAGTTGTGAAATAGCAACTCCAACTGTAATGTTAAAAAGAGAATTTCTAATTAAAAATAAATTAAAATTTAATGAACAAATTCATATAGGCGAAGATACTTGTCTATGGTTAGAAATTTTGTTATTAACTCCTATAGTCGGAATAGAAAAGCCTTTAACTAATGTTCATACAAATGAAACTTCTTCAGCGTATGATAATAAAAAACAAATAATAGGGCTTAAAAATATACTTACATTTGTATTAAATAATCGTGAATTAAATAGATATGATAATGAAATAGCAAAACTTGCAAGTTATTATGTGAATTTAATTATGCAAACTAGCAATAATGAAATATCTTATGAATACAATAAAGTTATAAACAGTTTATCTTGGAAGATAACTAAACCATTTAGACTTATACACAAAACTTTTATATCTTTAAAAGAAGATGGAATTACAAAGACATTTAAAAAAATAGGAAGATTTATATGCA
>CANRGI010000017.1 GCA_947630095.1 uncultured Bacilli bacterium | reverse complement strand
CTTGAAACAGGTATTACTTATGCCGAATTTAGTTATATGTTAATTCAAGTTATCTAGGCGGAAGTTCTTATGGTGTAGAACAAGCAAGTCAAACTTACTTTGGTAAAAGTGCTAGAGATTTATCTCTTACAGAAGCAGCACTAATAGCAGGACTTTTCCAAGCACCTAATGGTTATGACCCTTATGTTTATCCAGAAAAAGCACTAGCAAGAAGAAATCAAGTATTAAACTTAATGAAACGTCACGGTTACATAAGCGAAGAACAATGTGAAGCAGCAAAGAGTATTCCTATTGAAAATATGTTAAAAGAAAAACAAGCAGATACTAATGATGCCCAAAGTTATATTGACACAGTCGTTGAAGAACTTGAAAATGAATATGGATTAAACGCATACACTACTTCACTTGAAATTTATACTAATTATGACCCTGCTAAACAAGCAGTTATAAATAGCATATATAATGGAACAGCAGGTTTTGAATTTAAAGACGAAAAAATAAACTTAGCAGTTGCCGTAGTAGATAATAAAACAGGTGCTCTTATAGCAGTTGGTGCAGGAAGAAATAAACTTGGAGCAAGAACCTTCAACTGGGCAACTCAAAACGTAACACACCCAGGTTCAACAATTAAACCTATACTAGATTATGGTCCAGCATTTGAATATCTAAACTGGTCTACAGCAGAACCTCTATTTGACGAACCTACTACTTATTCAGGTGGTGTTATGGGAAACTGGAACAATAAATATTCTGGTATGGTAACAGCAAAAACAGCACTTAGTGAAAGTATGAATACAGGTGCTATTCAAACATTTAGAAAAACTACAATGGAACAAAAATGGAATTTTGCTACAGGTTTAGGAGTTACTCCTTGCGAAAAAGAAACTCAAGAATGTAATGGTCAAATCTATGAGTCACTAGCAATAGGCGCAGCAAATGTTGTAACACCTGTTCAATTAGCAAGTGCCTACTCTGCCTTTGCAAGTGGTGGATATTATACAAAAGCATATACAATAAATAAAATTAAATACATTGATACTGGAGAAGAAATCGCACACGAACATACAAGAACAAGAGCAATGAAAGAAACAACTGCTTACTTAATTACTAATATATTATTTAATGTTACAACAAGCAGTGCTCAAGTTAAAGGTAATCAAATAGCAAGTAAAACAGGTACTAGTAGTTGGAGTGAAGAAGCAAAAAGAAAAAAAGGTATCAAAGGTGACATCATAAAAGATGCTTGGGTTGCTACTTATAACCCAGACTATACTATAACTTTCTGGTATGGATATGACCAATTATATTCTGATTATTATATTTTAAATAGTCGTTCAACTCCAGATAGAAATAAAATTCATAGCATACTTGCGCATAACATTTTAAATACAGGTTCTCAATTTACAGTTCCAAGTAATATAATACCTGTAAAAATAGAATTAGAAACTATCCCAGTTAAATTACCTAGTGAATTTACTCCAGGAGATATTATACAAACCCATTACTTTGTAAAAGGAACAGAACCTACAGAAGTTTCAACTAGATATTCTAAACTTGAAAACCCTACTAATGTTAAAATATCAGAAACAGGCGCTAAGGCAGTCGTTACTTGGGACAGTCCTAAAATTCCTGATGCAGTAAATGACGATTACTTAAGAAATTATTTCACTACTTACTACGGAGAATGGTCAGAACAATATTATCAAAAAAGAGTTAATTATAATAGTGTTGTAATTGGTTCATTTGGTTTCGATATATACTTAAAAAGTGGAAGTAATTTAACTTATGTAGGACATACTAGTGATACGACTTATACAATTAATAATACTACAAACTATGATAGTATAGTCATTAAAAGTGCTTATTCAATATTTAAAAACAATGCAAGTACTGGTGTTGAAGTAACAATAAATGGTACAGGCGACAACAGTGGTTCAGGCCCTAGTGGTGGAGGAGGAAGTTCCTCTGGTGGTACTACTTCAGGAAGTAAAACCCCTACTATCGAATTACAAGCAATGAAAGTCGGAAGTGATTACTACTTAAACCCTACTTACAATACTGGTGATACTATTCCAGACTTTGGTTTAAAAACTATTAAATTCGTAGTTAATGGAAAAGATATAATATCTCAAATAGATGCAAGTAGTAAATCTTATGTTATAAAAGAATGCAGTGATACTTGTCAAACAGTTACTGATATTGATAATACTAAGGCAGGTAACTATGAAATAGTTTATACAATAAATTATTTAGGTACACCTTATCAGAAAACAAGAAGTATACACATAAAGTGATGCGCTCTCGTGCATCACTTTTTATTTTCTTTATAATATTTACAAATCTCATTAAATTGACACTCTTCACATTTAGGATTTCTACTTGTACATATATATCTACCAAATAAAACCATTTGATGGTGTAATTTACTCCATACTTCCTTCGGAAATAATTTCATTAATTTATTTTCAACAGTTAATACATCGTCACTATCTTTAGATAACTGTAATCTATTACTTACTCTAAACACGTGAGTATCTACTGCTATACAAGGTTCATTATATAAGTTAGATAATACTACATTTATTGTCTTTCTACCTACTCCACTCATTTTACCTAATATTTCTCTATCATTAGGTACATACCCACCTATCTTAATTAAATCACTTACTATACTTTTAAAATGTTTTGCCTTTTGTTTATACATACCTATACTTTTTATATATTCTTCTATCTCACTTATACTTAATGTATCTAATTTCTCTAATGTATCATACTTTGAAAATAAAGGCCCAGTTACTTGATTAACTCTTTTATCAGTAGTCTGTGCACTTAACATAACAGCAAGTAATAATTCATAATCTTTATTATAATTTAATTCACATCTAGGATTTTGAAACTTCTTATCAAGTCCCTCCATAATTAAATCACATTTCTTACTCATCATTATCTCCTAACCAATTATAATCAAATAATTCTTGATAATCTTCTTCTTCATTTCTATTATTTCTCTTTTTCTTAGTCCATTCATATATTATTCTATCTATATATTTCATATAAGGAGTCCCATTTATTATTGCCTCTTTTAAAGCACTTTCTATAGTTTCTTCGCTTATTCCACTTTGTATCCATTTATTTATCATATCCACTTCTATAGGTGCGATAGGTCTTCCAAATTCTTTCTCAAATTTAGTATATATATCACTATTTTCTAAAGTATTTTCATTTTTAATACTTAATACTAACTTATCATAAAACATATCAAGACTCAATGTTTCATTAACTTTACCATCTATCTTAGATACTTTAACTTCTATTAACCCTTTAGTAAGTAATTCACTATATATATTTAATATTTCTTCTTCACTATAACCTAAAGATAAATTAATTCTATCTAAATCTAATACATTTTCTTCATTAATAAAAAATAATAATAGTAAAAACTCGTCTAAAGTAATATTAAGACTTTTTATATTTTTTAATATATTAGTATTTATTACATAATTCTTTTCTTTAAATAACTTCTTAACTTCGTCCATAAGACCCTCGCTTTCTTAACTCTGTATTATATCATTTATTTATTATCATAGTAAATATAATCTAATTTATATTTGTCTATAAATTCTTTTAATACATCTATTTTACCCATTTTCTTTATTAATGATATTTCATAATTTAATTTATATTTAGGTATTAATAATATATCTTCTTTATTTTCTATTATATATTCTAATATATCGTCACTTAATTTAAAAGATAATTGACACATAAACCTAATAGCCCTTATTATCCTAGAAGCATCTTCCTTAAATACTATTTTAACGTCTCTCATAGTCTTTATTATTTTATTTTCTATATCATTTACCCCATTTAATAAATCTATTATATTCCCGTCTTTATCCATACATATAGTATTTATAGTAAAATCTCTTCTAATTAAATCACTTTTTAAGTCATTTAAATACTCTATAGAACTTAATTTCCCATCTATATAAGTATCTGCCCTAAAGGTAGTAATATCCACTTCTAAGCCTTTATATTTAACTTTTATAGCCCCATATTTAGAAAACTTATCATTTACTTCACTAAATAACTCTTTAACTTGATTAGGCCTAGCATTAGTAGTAATATCATAATCTAATATATTTTTATTACATAATAAATAATCTCTAACATACCCTCCTACTATATATGCTAAATAACCATTACTTTCTAATTTTTCTAAAATTTCATAAACTCTCTTGTCCATAACTAAATATTAACACCAAAATATATGTTTGTCAACAACATAAATTAAAAAAAGCCATAGGCCTTTTTTAATTTAAAGCATCTTTTAATTTGCTTCCTGCTTTGAAACTTGCAACAACTTTAGCAGGTATTGTTTTAATGTATAATAAATTTGAATGGTTTAGAAATGCAGTTAATGCAGTTTTTGGGGCAGTTATTGGTGTTGTAAACGGAGTTATAGATTTCTTTAAAAATAATTGGCAAACTATACTTTTGTTTATTTTAAATCCTTTTGCAGGTATTTTTAAAGGTGCTTTTGTTAAAGGATTTATTCCTTCTCTAGCCTCTCTTTTTTTAGCGCTAAAAACACCAAATCCAACTAGAGTAACCTTTCCTTCTTTTTTAAGACCAGTTTGAATTCCTTCTAAAGTTGCTTCTAGTGCTCTACCAGCATCTGCTTTAGTAAGCCCAGTTTGCGCAGCAATGAATTCTACTAATTCAGTTTTAGTCATTTTCAATTACCTCCATATTATCTTTAAGCCTTAAGCTTATAATCTCATTTTACTTATATAATGACTAAAAAGCAACAATATTTTAAATATTTTACGTTTTTTTTACGAAAAAACAAACTTTTGTATTTTCTTTTACTACAATAAAAAAGGAAATTTAACTATATTACAATAGCAATTAAATTTCCACTACCTTTATTTACTATCTTAGTTATAGTTTGCCCTAGTTTATAGCGTACATTATCAGGTACTAAATTAAGTTTAGACTGAATACCTTCTTGCACTATTACTTCTAAACTTCTTCCAAATATTTCACTTTTCCAAATATTAGCAGGATCTTCTTCTTTACCTTTCATTAAATAATCTATTAATTCTTTACTTTGTACTTCACTTCCAATAATAGGTTCAAAAGTACTTTCAACATCTACTTTTATTAAATGAATACTAGTAGCAACTGCCTTTAATTTAACTCCAAATCTTCCACCTTGTTTAATAATTTCTGGAGTATCTAACTTCATATCAGTTATTCTAGGTGTTACTATTCCATACCCAGTTTGATATACTTGCTTAAGAGCGCTTTTAATAGAGTCATATTCACTTTTACCTTCACTTAAATCTTGAAATACTTTAAGTAACTCTGCTTTACCCTTTATATTAACCCCAATTAATTCTTTTAACACTTCTTCATATAGATTTAAAGGTGCTTCTAAAGTTATAGTTACTTCTCCTTTAGCAGTATCTAAATTTGATATATACGCATCACTTATAATATCTTTTTCTTGAAAATTCAAATTAATTAAATCAACATCTCTTAACTTATCTACATTTACTACACTTTCCTTAATAGCGTTCATAAATGTTTTCTTAACTATATGTTCACTACTTAACACTTCTACCCAGTCAGGTATTTGCACTAATATATCTACTATAGGAAATTCATAAAGTGCTTCTTTTAATATTGAAAGTATATCTTCTTCTCTCATATCTATTACACTTACTGGTATAACTGGTACCTTATATTTTTCTTTTAATTCACTTACTAAAGACGCTACTTCACTACTATTTGGTCTAGTAGTATTCATAATAACTATAAATGGTTTATTAATTGATTTTAATTCAGTTATAACTTTATCTTCAGCTTCTACATAATTAGCCCTTCCTAACTCCCCTATAGACCCATCAGTAGTAACTACAATACCTATCGTACTATGGTCTTTTATTACCTTTTGTGTACCTATTTCTGCTGCCTCAACAAAAGGCAAATCGTCTAAAAACCAAGGAGTTTTAACCATACGAGGTTTCCCCTCGTCGTCTAAATATCCAGTAGCATCAGGTGTTACATATCCTACACAATCTATTAATTTTACACTTGTACTAAATTCGTCAATTTTAATTTTAGCCCCACTTGATGGAACAAATTTTGGTTCAATAGTCATTATTTGTTTACCCTGTGCCGTTTGGGGTATTTCGTCTAAACATCTCTTTCTTTCATATTCGTCTTCTATATTAGGAACTATTAAATTTTCTATAACTTTCTTTATAAAAGTACTTTTACCAGTTCTAACAGCCCCGACTACACCCAAATATATTTCCCCACTACCGTGCGTTGCAATACTATTTAATAAATCTTTTTTATCCATTTTTCCACTCCTTTTATATTACACTAAAATATATGATAAAATTTATTAAGTATTACAAAAAAAAGAAGTTTATTTATCTTCTTTCTCAATTGATTTAATATATTTAAGTATTTTCTTTTGATTTTTAAGTACTTCGTCAATATGGTCATATAATTGCTCTAAAATAAGTTCACTCTTTAAGTCAGTATGATAATCATTTTTATTTCTAATACTATCCTTTTTAGC
The DNA here is from genome assembly GCA_947630095.1 of uncultured Bacilli bacterium. Classification (GTDB taxonomy): domain Bacteria; phylum Bacillota_I; class Bacilli_A; order RF39; family UBA660; genus MGBC139354. The sequence continues at coordinate 6,882 of CANRGI010000017.1, read as the reverse complement.
CTGTCTATTTTGACTCATCATAATTATAGGTGCTTGTAAAGCAGCGAGACACGAAAGTAATAAATTAAGTAATATAAAAGGATACGGGTCTAACGCTTTTACTAATATAACCCCATTTAATACTATCCAAAATATAAGAAAAGAACTAAATCCAATTATAAAACCCCAACTACCTGCAACTTCAGAAATTTTATCAGCAGCCTTATCTCCAAAAGTCATTTTTTCGTCACTTTCTTTATCTACATCTAATGTAATAGGACTATTTACAAGTAAGTCTATTATTTCTTCTTCGTCTTTTTCTCCTAAATCTTGATTAAGTAACATCTTTACTATTTCTTTTTTCTTCTTTTCCATTTCTAACACCTTCTTAAATTTATTATATAGCAAAATTTAAAAATTTAAAATATTTATTTATCATTAGTTATATCCCCATTACCACTTACTGGTATTTCTTCTCCTAAATAAGTAGACTTTGGTTTAAAAACACATTTAACTGCATCTTTATCTCTTGCTAGTATCTCTCTAATTTCACGAGCCGTATCTCCTTTATAACTTCTTGTAGTAGCACTAACCCCATATGCTTCTAACCCAAGTTTATTCGCTATATAAATAGCGCGGTACAAATGATACTTCTGTGTTACTATAACTATCTTTTTAGCCTTAAATATCTCTTTAGCCCTATAAATACTATCATAAGTAGATAACCCAGCGTGATCCATAAATACATCACTACTTTCTACTCCATTTTTAATTGCATAATTTTTCATAACATTTACTTCGTCATAATCTTCTCTTAAATGGTCTCCACTTACAATAATTTTTTCACTTATTTTATTTTTATATAAATCTATTCCAGTATCTAATCTATCTTTAAGCATAGGACTAGGTTCACTACCCCATACTCCTGCCCCAAGTATTAGTATTGCATCAGCATTTTCTATCTCGCTTCCATTTACTATTTTCTCTTTAGTACTAACTCTAACATACCCATTAATTCCAAAAATAACTACTAACATTAATAATATAATTATTATTAAAACTATACCTAATTTCTTTATTATCTTCATACTTTCTCCTTATATAAATAGCAATCCACCTCGTGAGAATAAATTACCCCAATTGCTTGCAAATAAGAGTAAATTATTGTACTTCCTACAAACTTCATACCTCTTTTCTTTAAGTCTTTAGATATTTTATCTGATAAATTATTAGTAGTTTTATCTATTTCTATTATTACTTTACCATTAGTAAACTCTTCTAAATACTCTCTAAAACTACCATATTCTTTTATTATTTCTTTAAATATTTTAGCATTATTTATTGTAGCATTAATCTTTAATCTATTTCTAACTATTTCTTTATTATTCATTAATTCTTCTATTTTTTTACTATCATATTTTATTATTTTATCTATATCAAAGTTATCAAAAGCCTTTTTAAAACTTTCTCTTTTATTTAATATACACTCAAAACTTAACCCCGCTTGAAAACTTTCAAGCACTAACATTTGAAATAAGTACTCATCGTCTAACCTTAATTTACACCATTCATTATCGTGATAATCTACATATCTTTTATTATTAATATTTACCCATTTACACCTTTTCTTTTCCATTTAAACATCACTTAATAATTTTACCAAAAAAACATAAAAAAAGATAGACTTATATCTATCCTTCAAAAAGAACAACTTTTTTATTTTTAACACTCTTTTTAACATCTATTACTCTTTGATTTGCTGACCCTCTCCACTCTAATCTAAAGTCGTGTAATTTGTCTTCATACTTCCCATCTACTATCACATCAGCATATTTTAATATATCTTTATTTACTATATTATCATATAAATATCCAGTCCATATCCATAAATCTTTTTTTGGATATACTTTTTTAAATTCTTCTGCAAGTTTAATTACACTTTCTATATTTAATGGGTGAAGTGGTTCTCCTCCTAAAATAGATAACCCTCTTACGTGACTTCCACCACATAACTCTATTATCCTATCTATTGTTTCTTGTGTAAATTCTTCTCCTTTATTAAAGTCCCAAGTTTCTTGATTAAAACAATTCTTACAATGAAATTCACAACCTTGAACAAATAATGAAACCCTAATACCAGGACCATCTGCTATATCCATTTTTCTTATCAAATTATAACGCATATTCTATTTCTCGCTTTTCTTTGTATCTACTTTATTATCTATATGTAATACTCTTTCTTTAATTTCTTGAGTTCTACCTTTATTCCAGAAATTAGTACCTATATACCCACAAGTTCTTCTTGCAACATTTAACTTACTATGGTCTCTATTCCCACAGTTCGGGCAATACCACTCTAATTTATCGTCTAGTAATATTTCTCCATCAAACCCACATACTTGACAGTAATCACTCTTAGTATTAAGTTCAGCATACATTATATTATCATATATAAATTTAATAATTTCCATAACAGCAGGTATATTATTTTGCATATTAGGTGTTTCTATATATGAAATAGCCCCTCCTGGAGATAACTTTTGAAATTCACTTTCTAATTTTAATTTTTCAAAAGCATCTATTTCTTCAAATACAGGAACGTGATATGAATTAGTTATATAATCTCTATCAGTAATACCTTTTATAACTCCAAATCTTTCTTTTAAATTCTTAGCAAATTTATATGTTGTACTTTCTATTGGAGTACCATAAACAGAATAATCTATATCTTCTTCCTCTTTCCATTTCTTACAAGCATTATTTAATCTTTCTAATACATCTATTGCAAAATCGTGTCCTTTACCTCCATCAGTATGAGAGTGCCCTGTCATATATTTAACACACTCATAAAGTCCAGCATACCCTAGTGAAATAGTTGAGTATCCGTGATGTAATAATTCGTGTATATCTTCCCCTTTATCAAGTCTAGCAAGAGCCCCATATTGCCATAGTATAGGCGCTACATCACTTTTCGCGTGACTTAATCTTTCGTGTCTTATCTTTAAAGCCCTGTGACATAACTCTAATCTTTCGTCTAGTATTTGATAGAATAAATCCATATCTTTTTCACTAGTTAAAGCGACATCTGGTAAATTAATAGTTACTACCCCTTGATTAAATCTTCCATAATATTTACCTTTACCAGGAACATAATTTTTAGCCTTTGCTATATTACCTAAAGATATAGTTCTATCTGGAGTTAAGAAACTTCTGCAACCCATACAAGGATAACATTCTCCTTCTCCTAATTCATTTTTCTTTAATTCTAACATTACTTTTTCACTAATATAATCAGGTACCATCCTCTTAGCAGTACATTTAGCAGCAAGTAAAGTTAAATAGTAATATTTTCCACTCTTCTTTATATTATCTTCTTCTAATACATATAATAGTTTAGGAAACGCTGGAGTAATATAAACTCCTTTCTCATTTTTCATACCTAATATTCTTTGATTTAAAAATTCTTCTATTATCATAGCAAGTTCTTCTTTATATTCTTCTGTTTCTCCTAAATACATACATACACTTAAAAAAGGTGCTTGTCCATTAGTAGTAGTCATAGAATTTATTTGATATTGAAAAGTTTGTACCCCATCTACTATTTCTTTCTTTAAATCTTCTTTAGCATACTTCTCTTGGTCTTCTTTACTGAATTTGCGTTTTTTATATTTATCTAAATAATAATTGTAACTATCTCTTACAAAAGGCGCTAAATGGGATAATGTTATAGTACACCCTCCATATTGACTAGAAGAAACAGCAGTAATTAATTGAGTTGCAATAGTCATAGCAGTTAAAAATCTATGAGGCTTTTCTATCATTACTCCATTTATATTAGTTCCATTTTGTAACATATCTTCTAAGTTTATTAAGTCACAATTATGTAATGCATTTTGGGCAAAGTAATCAGCATCGTGAAAATGTATTATCCCAGCATCGTGTGCTTTTACTATGTCTTCAGGAAGTAAAAATCTTCTTGTTATATCACTACTAGTAATACCTGCTAAATAATCTCTTTGTACAGTAACTATCTTAGCATTTTTATTACTATTTTCTGTATTCCAATATTCATTTTCTCCATTTATTAACTCTTTAATAGTCATATCAGTAGTATTACTTTTTCTTACTAATTCTCTTTTATATCTATATGTTATATACTTTTTAGCAAGTTCATACTTACCTAAAGCCATTATTCTCTTTTCTATAATATCTTGTATATCCTCTACTAATATTCTTTTTTTATTTAGTTTCTCTATATACTTAACGATATTCCTTATTTGAATATCACTTACTCTCTCTTCTTCACTCACTTCCGTATTTGCTTTATTTATAGCATTTTCTATCTTTTCTGGTTCAAAATCTACAAATGTACCATCTCTTTTTATTATTTTCATATATTTACTCCTCTCTTACAATAATTAAATTATAGCAGATAAAAAAATAAAATGTTGTTGCATTTGCAACATATTTGTAAATTTTATTTTTTATTTTTTCTATTCTCCCTTTTTATAGGTGTTTATAGAGTTTTTATTTTACTGTAAAGAAATTTATCTTTTACATCTAATTAACAAATAAAAAGTACAAAAATAATTTCTTGTACATTTTATTGAACTAATTTTAACATTACATTATATAAAGCATTATTTAATATTCTACTTTTCTTTATTTCATTTATATTACTAATTACTGTATTATAATCTTCTACTCCATACTTATTTATATCATTTAACTGATTAATTATTATAGTAAATATTCTAGCCTCATTTTTAATTTCTTCTTGATTTAACCCATTAAATATTGTATCGTCTACATAATGAGCATTACTTTTAATATTTATTTCATTTAATATAGAATTAATACCATAATCTATAACCAAAGGTAATACTTTTCTAAAATTATCATTATTAAATAAGCATAAAAATATTTCTTGATTAAATTCTAAATCTTCTAATTTAATTTTATTATTATATTTATTAAGTATTTCTAAAAATTCAAATATAGTATTAACATCATTTACAAAGTCTTCTCTTTCATATTTACTTATTATTGTTAAAACTTCTATATAAATATCTCTACTTAAATCATTTGGTATCTTAATTGTTTGCCCCATAAAAGGTTGATTATTAAGTGTTCTCTTAGCCGCGTTCGCGCACATTTCACTTAAGAAATTAGAAACCAAATAAGAATTAGTTACATTTTCTTTTATTACACTTATATTATTTTCTTGATTATATTTTATAACTAATAAACTCATAGATATACTTGCCATTGCTTCTAATTCTTGACTATTTTTTACTTTCTTATTTTCTCTAGTTATATAATCAAATATCATACTACTAGGTCTAGAATAAACTTTAAGTACTTTATTATTTGAAATAAATTCTACTTGTTTTATAACACCTACTTCACTTTTATTTAATACTCCATTTAAAGTAGCAAAAGGATATAATAAAGCACTACTAACTAATATAAATGTTACTATTGATAGACAAATATTTATAGGTATATTATTTAACCCTTCATATTCAGCATAACTTTCTTTATTTAATATTCTAAATACTATTCTCTTAATTAATAAATTTATAATATATAGTACTATAAAACTAACTAAAAATATAACTACACATAATATTATTCTACTTATAACACTAAAAAATAAATCTAAATAATCTTGTTTTATCCAATCTTCATAATTTATTTTACATAATGTTTTTAAATAATCTATTACTTTTTCTAAATATTTATTACTTAATATTCTACTAATAAAATACGCTTCTACACTTGTTATTACATCAAATATTAATGAGTATACCCCTTTTATATTACTTCTTCTCATAGTAAATACTATATATAAAATAAATAATATTACAAATAGTATACTAAAACAAACAGAAATGATATTCATAAATCCCCCTAATTTTGCCTATATATTTGTTGTCCAGTAATTAATTCATAACTTATTATATTTTTACTATCTAAATCTTCTTTATACATATCTACTGCAGTAATTTGTGAATTTTCATAAGTAGTATAATAATATATCCCTTTATCTAAATTAACACAAGAACTATATATAGTTATCTCATACTTTCCTTCTCCCATAAATACTAAACCTCTTTGTTGATATACAGACCCTAATATATGGAAAAATTGACTTATTTCTTCACTTTCACTATCTCCACTTAATGAATTCATTTTAGTAAAAACAGCCTTTACAAATCTTGATGCACTAGATAAATCTCCTGGAAGCCCTAACGCACCCATACCCCTACTATATGTATCTAATTCTAAATTAGGTGCAAAAGTATTTTTAGGTTCATATATAGATAAACTCTTATAATTGTTTAAATTAAACATTTGCATATCAAATGTAGGATTATTAGTTAGTACTCCTACACTATTATCATATATTTTTAAACCTTCCCTAACACTTTCTACTGTAATAGATACTTCTTTATCAGAAATTATCCAGTGTAATGGAGATACTGGTAAACTATCACTAAAATTTATATTACATATATTTATATCTTTAAGTTCTTCTTTTGCTTCACTTACACTTGCACATTTACTTAAAATATAAGGAATAAACTCAAAAGGCGCTAAATTCTTTTTATCACTAACACACTCTCCATAATAAGCATTTTTAGGAAAATTTAACCCAGCCATACCTAACCCTTTTTCATTTATTGCATCATAATATAATGGATAATCTTCACTTACATAAGCCATACCTATAATAGCATAATGGTTACTTATATTATCTACCTTTCTAAACTTAAACTCATAATTCCTAGGTGTAATACTTACAGTTTCTTTATATGAATACTCTAAATCTAAATTTCTACCAAAATAATGATTTTTTGTATTATATGTAATTGCTGTACACATAATATTACCTTCTTT